>NZ_JBFRTN010000121.1:0-281 GCF_041474095.1 Vibrio sp. 10N.222.54.A3 | reverse complement strand
GCGTTAAAAGAAAAGCCAAGATGTCCCATGATAAGGGAAGTAATCAAAACACCGATTGAATTACCAAGTTGGAGGCTACCGAAACGAATTTTACCAATGGCTAATCCAATCGATAAAACAACAAAGATGAGGAGAATGGGGTTTTGTTCTAACAGAAAAACAACGTCGATATTCACGGTGGTCGCTCAATAATTGGCGTGGAACACAGGGTAAGTTTGAAAGGTGAATTGTATCTAAATATAAATAAATTATAAGCAATATTTTGTTAATTTACTTGATTT
>NZ_JBFRTN010000120.1:0-3216 GCF_041474095.1 Vibrio sp. 10N.222.54.A3 | reverse complement strand
GATGCGCTCACCATTGGTTTCATGCTGTTCATCTACTGTGTTGGCATTGAAGCTGGACCAAACTTCTTCGGTATCTTCTTCAGAGACGGTAAGCACTACCTCATTCTGAGCCTTGTGGTACTTTCTACCGCAATTGCCCTAACCTATTTCAGTAGTCATTACCTTGGCCTAGGCTTTGGTTTATCTGCAGGCATGATGGCAGGTGCCTTAACAGCAACGCCGATATTGGTAGGTGCTCAAGATGCTCTGAATTCTGGGCTTGCAGAATTACCAAGAAACATGGACTTGAGCCTGATTATCGAAAACCTTTCAGTCGGTTACGCGATGGCTTACTTGGTTGGCTTAATCAGTATGATTATGTTTGCTCGCTTGATTCCAAAACTTCAAAAAGTGAACCTACACGACTCGGCAGAGCAAATCGCCCAAGAACGTGGGTTAGGCGCTTCAGGTCAGCGTAAGGTTTACTTGCCCATTATTCGTGCTTATCGAGTGGGACCAGAGCTCATCTCTTGGACTGACGGTAAGAATCTGCGTGAACTGGGCATCTATCGCCAAACAGGCTGTTACATCGAGCGTATTCGACGTAATGGTATTCTTGCCCATCCAGATGGTGATGCAATTCTGCAAGAAGGCGATGAGATCGCATTGGTTGGTTTCCCAGATAGCCACGCTCGTCTAGACCCAAGCTTCCGTAACGGTAAAGAAGTTTTCGACCGTAACCTTCTCGATCTGCGTATCGTGGAAGAAGAGATCGTCGTTAAGAGTGACAGTATCGCAGGTAAGCGCCTATCAGACTTAAACCTGTCTGAATACGGCTGTTTCCTTAACCGCGTAGTACGTGCTCAGATTGAAATGCCGATGGACTTAAACATCGTGCTTTCTAAAGGTGACGTCCTACAGGTGAGTGGTGAAAAGAGTCGAGTGCACGGCCTAGCTGAGAAAATTGGTTTCATCTCAATCCACAGCCAAATGGCGGATTTGATGGCCTTCTGTAGCTTCTTCATTTTGGGTATTTTGTTTGGTTTGATCACCATGACATTCGGTCAGGTATCGTTTGGGCTAGGTAACGCGGTTGGCCTGCTTCTATCGGGCATCATGCTTGGTTTCCTACGAGCGAACCACCCTACTTTCGGTTATGTGCCTCAAGGTGCTCTGAACATGGTCAAAGACCTCGGTTTGATGTTCTTTATGGTCGGTATCGGCTTGAGCGCCGGTGGTAAGATATTTGAGCACTTAACCCAAGTTGGCCCACAGGTAATAGGTATTGCCCTAGTAGTGAGTGTGCTGCCAGTATTCTTCGCTTACTTGGTTGGCGCTTACGTATTGAAGATGAACCGAGCTTTGTTGTTCGGTGCAATCATTGGCGCGCGAACTTGCGCTCCAGCGATGGACATCGTAAATGACCACGCTCGCTCAACGATTCCGGCTCTGGGTTATGCGGGTACTTATGCGATAGCCAATATATTGATGACCTTAGCAGGTACTTTCATCATCATAATTAGCTAGCATCTGCTGCATTAAAAGCAGCCAAGCTTAGATATTTCGAATGCACTAATTCACTTTGGGTTAGTGCATTTTTTATAACCTGTTTTAAGCGGTTCAAGCCTTCTTCCCCACTCCTGCTCTTAACTCTCTTCATCCCTTATTTCTACTCTTGTCCCCCTTCGAATCGCGGTAGCCGTATCCGCTCTTAAATCTCTTCGCATCCCGCCACTCGAATCCCATATCTGCTCTTAATCTCTTGAACCAAATAGCAGACAAAAAAATAGGCGCTCAATGAGCGCCTATTTCGTTTAGATTCGATAACTTGAATTAGATGTCAGCTACATCAAATTCAACAGCTGGGTTAACGTCAGCTTCGTAATCAACACCTTCAACACCGAAACCAAATAGCTTCAAGAACTCTTCTTTGTACTCTACGTAGTCAGTCAGTTCTTTTAGGTTCTCAGTTGTGATTTGAGGCCATAGGTTACGACAGTGATCTTGAATGTCTTCGCGAAGCTCAAGGTCATCTAGACGTAGACGGTTCACTTCATCCACTTCTGGCGCGCTGCCGTCTTCTTTGTATAGACGTTGGCTGAACATACGGAAGATCTGTTCCATACAACCTTCGTGAATACCTTCTTCACGCATCTTCTTGAACACCATAGCGATGTAAAGAGGCATTACAGGGATTGCAGAACTTGCTTGAGTCACTACAGACTTAAGAACAGCAACGTTTGCAGTACCGCCAGTTTGGCCTAGCTTCTCGTTCAGCGCTGTCGCTGCACGGTCTAGATCCATCTTAGCTTTACCTAGTGCACCATCCCAGTAGATTGGCCACGTTAGTTCAGTACCGATGTAGCTGTAAGCAACCGTCTTACAACCGTCCGCTAGAACACCAGCTTCAGAAAGAGCATTGATCCAAAGTTCCCAATCTTCACCGCCCATTACAGTAACAGTGTCTTTGATCTCTTCTTCAGTTGCAGGCTCTACGCTTGCTTCGATGATTGTGTCTTTGTTCGTATCAACCGCAGTTGACGTGTACGTTTCACCGATAGGCTTTAGAGATGAACGAATTACTTCGCCAGTCTCTGGCATTTTACGCACTGGAGACGCCAGTGAGTACACAACCATATCGATCTGACCTAGGTCTTCTTTGATCAGGTCAATTGTTTTCTGTTTTGCTTCGTTAGAGAAAGCATCGCCGTTAAGGCTTTTTGAATACAGGCCTTCTTCTTTAGCTAGCTTGTCGAACGCTGCTGAGTTGTAGAAACCAGCTGTGCCAGTTTTTTTCTCAGTACCGGCTTTCTCGAAGAAAACACCGATAGTAGAAGCGCCGCCACCAAATGCTGCCGCAATACGTGAAGACAAGCCGTAGCCACTTGAAGAGCCAACAACTAGTACACGTTTAGGTGCGTTTGCGATTGGGCCTTGAGCTTTTGTGTAAGCAATTTGTTCTTTTACATTAGCTTCACAACCGACTGGATGTGTTGTAGTACAGATGAATCCGCGAATTCGAGGTTTGATGATCATATTCAACTTCCTTAAAAAATCAGGTTAAGGATAAGAGTTTCGTGCGCAAATGGCATCTAATTTCTGTAAAAATGTGGTGAAAATGCAAGTGGTTGGAGCACTCAACTAATATTTGCTGACTAAGTCGCCATTTGTTAACGCTTCTATTGAGACTTATACGACAAAAACAAAAAAGGCACCTTATTAGGTAATGCCGTTCAC
>NZ_JBFRTN010000119.1:0-19577 GCF_041474095.1 Vibrio sp. 10N.222.54.A3 | reverse complement strand
ATTTGTGTATAAGAGACAGGCTTAATCGCTGGCTTTTTTTCCTTTAAAATCATTAAAATAAGAGCCGCGCATTTGCAGTTCTTTTTCCTAGTGACTAATCCGATAGAGAAAGGCAACGGTCACATTATCGTTAGGCACAACTCGCTTCTGCTGAGCCAAAAACAATTCCGCTGTCGAAACGGCATCGGCTAATGCATTGTGGCTGTTGTACTCAGGAAGCCCGTACCTTTCGCGAGTCCCTGCCAAGGTTAAATCGACTTCTTCATGATTGCTGATCGCTTTCTCCATGCTTTTCTCAATACACAAGGTATCAAGCCAAAGCAGAGGAATCGCTCTTAAACCGTAGCAGCGAAGAAGGTATTGGCTAATGAACTTCTCTTCGACTACACACGCGTGCGCGACGATAATCTTGCCTTTCGCTGCTTCGAAGAAAGCGAGCATCGCATCATGAATAGATGCGCCCTCTTCCAGCATCTGTGGTGTGATGTGGTTAATCACCGCAGTTTCAGCGTTAATCTGAGAATCATTGTTCAGGTAGATATGCTTGGCAGAAGCCAAATCGATTCGTCCTTTCACCACATCGACCCATCCCATAGACAAGATAAGATCTTGTTCGCTGTCTAAGCCTGTGGTTTCGAGATCCAACACGATATAGTCGCTGTCTTTGGCCAAATCCGTCATTTCAGGACAAGGCTGCTCTACGAGAGCATGTAACGCCTCTGGCAACTTAACCGTTCCCGAATATTGCTTACGTTTACGTTTAATTCGCTCAAGCGGGTGAAAATAGTTTAACAAGGCTTTCATTAACGCGCTCCGAAACGAATTTTCGCCGCTTCTTGAAGGTCAGCAATGATCCTAAAGGCATCTTTCAAGTGTTTACGCTCAAAGCTACCAAAGCTATCTGGGTTGATGTTGTTGTCAGGCACATCCCCGTTCTTCAGCGCTTCAAGTTGATGGCCAAAACGGAAAGAGAGAATGAACTGGTAAGCACCCAGAATGTTCTTGAATGCATCGTCGCTCAGCATGCCTTTTTCATTGGCAGCAGCGAAACGTTCGTCAGTCGCCGACAAATCGCACTCCACAGCAAGGCCATAAATACGCGCTAAGTCGATAATCAAGTTGATCGCGTACTTCTTCACGTTCAACGTTTTCTTATTCTCACCTGACTTCTCTAGCACTAAGCTATTGAAGATGCCAAGTGGCGGGTTGGTATTGACCGCGTCTTTCACTAGCGTGCTTAAAAACTCACGGTTACCGCGAATATTGCTATGCAGCTCATCGCGCAGAATACCTTCGAACTCACTGTTGCCGTAGATAGTACGAATTTCTAGGAACACACTGATATTAAGCAAGCGTTCGTACTCTGGGTTAGCCACCCACTTCTTGTAGTAGTGCTTCCATACACTGAGTGGCTGACACCATTTTGGCGTCGCAGCCATGAATTTACCTGGACATAATGGGTAGTGACAGCTTGCTAAGCCGTTGGTCACCATCATCGATAAGTGTTTGAAGTAAATACGGTCACTGTCGGTTGCATCGTCAGCAAGAACAATCGCGCTGTCTTGGTCCGACAACATGTGCACTTCATTACGTGCGTGCGATCCGGCTACGATCCAAGAGAAATCACACGGTGGTGGGCCTAACTTATCAATCGCTATTTGAATCAATCGACGGGTGTAGGCGTCCATAATCATGGTCATTACCTTGCCGACGGTTTCAGGCGCCACTTTACCTTCCACCAGCGCTTCAAAAATAGCTTGTCGCTCTGAGGTGAACGAAGACATGGTTTTCACGCTGCCCGCGTATTTGATTTTCTCGATCAAGAATATCGCTTGAACACGGTGGTTTTGAACCAAATGAGACGTAGTAAGAAGACCAACGACCTTATTCTCTTTCACAACGGGCAAGTTACGGATATTAAATTGCATCATGATAGAGGCCGCATGCAGCACCAGATCATCCGGTTTTACAGTAAGTGGAGAGTGCGTCATTACCTCTGAGATCAGGCTATCAGTACTCACGCCGTGGGCAATCACTCGCTTAGTCATGTCTCGGTCGGTGATCAAACCAACAATGGTTTCACCTTCATAAATCACGGCACACGGTGAGCGTTGATGAAGCATTTCAACCGCAACCGACTGGATGGTTTGCTCAGACTTAACAATTGCCACCTGCCCGCTTGCCACTTCCTCAACTTTACGAATGAACAGGCCTTTCTCTTTATTCGACCAGACCACATCCAGTGCCGACTTCAAGCGAACCTGCGCCTGTGAAGCAAAGTGTTCTGCGCAACTTGGAAAGGCTTTGAAAAGCGTTTGAAGTGCCGAGTGTGGAATTACATAAAGTAAGGTGTTTTCGATTGCGACAGCTCTATAGCCTTTTTCGTCGTTGACTTCAGAATCTAAGAACGTAAAGCCGAACAAATCTTCGCTGCCTAGACGGGCACGAAGCACACCATCCGATTTTCGTTGCTCCATAGAGCCCGTTCGAATGATATAGAGTGATTTTTCCTTCCCCGACTCACACAAATCAACCACATCTCCCTTACCGAGATAAGTAATTTGCACGTTAGAGGCAAGTTCGCGAAGTGCTTCTTTAGGGATCTTATCGAATGGGTCGATTTGACCTATGAATTGAAGAATATTTGGCAGTAGAGACTGGGGCATAATCACACTCACAATAATTTAATTAGTATTATTATATAACTTAAAATACTGGTTACTAGTGCTTTTAACGAAACAGCAAATAATAGATTAAATATTGGACACCAGTCAGGTTTTCATCAAATTTGGATGCAAAAAAAGCACGTATGAAACGTGCTTTTTAGAGGTCACTACTGAAGTTAGCTTTTGTACGACCGTAATTTTAACTTTGACTACCCTAGTTTTACGAGAATGACCTCTCGTCGATAATGCAAAACGATCAAAGCTAAAATAACAGTGAAAACAATTAACTAGCGGCTGGTAATCTGTGGTTTGTTTCTAACAGGTGACTTGCTGACGCGTGGCGTGCTTTGTCACTATTACCTGCCATGATTGCTTCATAAATCTGGCGGTGTTCGTTAATACAAGTACTTCCCTCTTCAGAAGAGTGAGAAATAAAGTTAACAAACATGGTCGTTAAGATGTTACCAAATGGAAGATAGAAGTCGTTACCTGTTGCATTGAAGATCAGGCTATGGAACTTCATATCGATATCTAGCCAACGCTCTTGATCAAGCGTTTCTTCGCTAGAGATTTCTACCATTTGTTGGAAAATGCCCGACAGTTCAATGCGTTGTTCTGCACTCGCGAACTGAGCAGCTAAAGCACACGCTTCTGGTTCAATCGCGCGGCGTAAACCCAAAAACTGATGACAGAATTGGTCTGTATCGGCCAAACCATCCATCCATTCGATCAATTGTGGATCTAAGAAGTTCCAGAACGCGCGGTTAACAACGCGAGTACCAATCTTAGGACGAGATTCTAATAGACCTTTTGAAGTCAGAAGCTTAACCGCTTCTCTTAATGCTGTTCTACTGATACCAAATTGCTCACACAGAGCCATTTCACCAGGGATAATAGAACCTTGAGGCAAATTGCCCGACAAAATACCACGAGCGATTTCACGTGCAACTTGCACATGAAGGCTTCGCTTAGAGCCTGAAATAGAATTGAAAGAGCCAGCCATGTGTCTACTTACTTATTAGATATGTATTATTTAACCCGGACTATAGCACTGATTTATATCTGCACCAACTAAGTATAAGAATAACGTGAGGTCACGAATGATATAGGCTAGCGAAGATTTTATGAATATTATAAGTATTTAGTTCATCAAACTAATTAAAAACATTTATTCATACAAATGGTTCTTATTTACACCGTTTTTTGTATGCGCAAACTCACAAAACGACTCTTACTCTCACTATTTATGTCGTTGATGATCAGTTTTGAGATGACTATCCTTGAATACCGCAAGTGTTATTGTATGATTTATTAACGCGAATAATCTACAATATAGGCGACTGTGATGTTTAACGATTTAAAAGGCAAACGCATTCTAATTACTGGCTCTACTGGAGGTATGGGCTTAGCTACAGCACGTATTTTCGCAAAGTATGGTGCAAAAATTGGTATCAATAGTCGTGCTTCTAGCCCAAAAGTTGATGACGTTCTATCTGAACTTACCGCACTGGGTGGCGATGTTGCCTTTTTTCCTGCAAACCTAATGGACACATTAGAGTGCGAAAGGTTAGTCAAAGAGTTCACTGATCATTTTGGTGGCATGGACGTGTTGATTAACAACGCCGGTGGCCTTGGTGGTCGCGCCAATCTAGAAAATATCGATGATGAGTTTTATGAGCGCGTAATGAACCTTAATGTTCGCTCTGCGCTGATGACAACCAAGTTCTCTATCCCGCACTTACGCGCCTCTGCTGCTGAGTCCGGGCAAACATCTTGTGTGATTAGCACGGGTTCGATTGCCGCTCGTGAAGGTGGTGGTGTGGGTGCTGGTGTATATGCCGCATCGAAAGCTTGGTTACACGATATCCATCGGAACTGGGTAAAAGAATTTGCTAAAGACAATATCCGTTTCAACATAGTTTCACCAGGCACTATCGATACCGCATTTCATGACGGCAAAAGCGATGAGCTAAAGTCGACCATTGCTAGCAATATCCCTATGGGTCGCTTTGGCAGTATTGAAGAAGTAGCACCTACTTTTGCTTTCTTTGCCTCACATGCTTGCAGCGGTTACATCACAGGTCAAATCCTAGATGTTAACGGCGGACAAATAACGCCCTAGTTAGCTGGTTTATATAAGCTCACTCAGCGATTTAAGTTCGCCACACTATATAAGGTTAACAGACCCGAGTAGATGAGGGAAAACCTCACACTAAATTCGACGTATACACTGACACTAAACACCAGATTCGTCTGGCTTTTAGTGTTTTCAAAGTTTCAATTTCAGGTGGTTTAAATGTCAATATTTACATTGGTGGAAGATTCAAGCCGCCGAATTCATGTTCAAGTGGCGAGACAAATTGCTCGCAAGATCTTGTCAGGCGAGTTAGAAGAAAATCAAAAGTTACCCAGCGAAATGGAGCTGTGCGAAATCTTTGGAGTGAGCAGAACTGCCCTTCGAGAATCAACTAAGCTACTTTCGGCAAAAGGTTTAATCGAGTCGAAGCCAAAAGTGGGCACTCGTATCAAACCGAGAACACAGTGGCACTTCTTGGACCCGCAATTGCTGTACTGGATCCAAGATTTAGAAGATACTAAACCCTTCTTGTCTCAATTTTTAGGCTTAAGAAAAGCGATTGACCCGGAAGCGTGTGCGCTCGCTGCAACCAATGCAACTGTAGAGCAACGCAAAGAGCTTTCGATTCTTTTCCAGAAAATGACCATCGCAGCAAATAGCTTCGATTATGAAGAGTGGACGACCAACGATCACCTGTTTCACCAAACGATTTTCTTATCGACAGGTAATCAATTTTACATTCCATTCGCGAACATTCTGTCGACTATCTTCAAGCAGTTTATCGACCACTCCGCTGAAGGCGGTCGCTTCTGTTTAGAAGAACACAAAGCGATTTACGACGCAATAATGTCTGGCGATGCCAAGCAAGCTCGAATTGCTTCTCAAGTCCTGCTAGACGATGAGAACCAAAAGCTCTCTAGGGTTGAATTAGCCATCGCATAACCGAGATTAACCAAACTGACTTGTTTTTCAAAGACACAAGTCAGTCTTGTTTTAGCACCCATTTTTTAACCATCAACTACCGTAGTGTTTTCTTCTTTAAACGCTCTACTCCGCCACCTCAGAGAAAGCTTACGGTTATACACATAAGGTGTTGTTTGTGTCTTCACAATCGTACGTAAGGAAAAATTTCTCTCTCGCCTGGCCCCTCGCCTTAAACGGTATCTTGATGCAGTCGATGTTGATGATCGACACACTGCTTGTCTCTCCTCTTGGTGAAATCCCTTTAGCTGCAATGGGGATTGCGACGACTATCGTTGCCTTTGTACTGGGAATTCAAATGGCGCTGGCAAACGGTACTCAGTTAGTATTAAGCCGCGCAGTGGGCTCTGGCATCGCCGCATCATTATCTAAAGCATTTTGGGCAGGGTTATTTATCAACCTTGGCGTAGCAACACTATTTTGGCTTCTACTTACTTTTTTCGAACAACCCTTGATTCAAGCTTTAACAGATGACGCTTCCCTTCACTTAGAAATCAGCCGCTATCTAGACATCTCGAAATACATCGTTATTTTTACCGCGTTAACGCAGGTGATCATTGCTTTATTTAATGCGCTAGGCAGAACTAAAGTCCCATTCAAAGGTTACTTAATTGAACTGCCTATCAACGCTGTACTTTCTTATGGACTCATTCACGGATTTTCAAATTTCGAAGGTATTGGTGTTCAAGGCGCCGCGCTAGGCAGTGTTATTGCTATCACCCTTCGCCTTGTGTATCTGGTTCTTTGCGTGTATTTGAGCTCAGCAATTTCACTCAAATTAGACGCCCAGCGATCTGAGTTCATGACAAACGTTCGTCGTCACTTTATCGAGATATTCCCTGTAGCAGCGAACGTGACCATGCTTTTGATTGGCGCAACGATATATCAATTGTTGTATTCGCAACTTAACATCAACGCTTACGTAGCGATTACTTTGGTGATGCCTTGGATCAGGGCTGTCTCTCAATTTATTACCGCTTGGGCTCACTCTTCCGCAATTACTATCAGCCAAGCGATTGGCTCTAAAAAGATGGATGACCTAGTCAAAAACGTCGATACCAGTATCGATATTGCAGTCGTGATTTCTTTCGTTTGTGCACTCTTATTCGCAGGATTAAGTCTGGTCATTGGTGACATTTACCCGAACTTGGATGAATCTACCTATCAAGCATTGGCCGTTATCGCCCCACTCTACATATTCTTGCCAATTGTTCGTGGCTACAACACGGTTCATGGGAATGTACTAAGAGCACTAGGAAAAACGACCGCTGTCTTCAAAATCAACTTTACTGGTCAATGGGTAATTTCAATTCCATTGTGTGCATTGATCATCTTTGGTTTAGATGGCTCTATCTTTTGGGCCTTTGCTATCCAACCATTCGAAGAAGTCGTTAAAGCTTTCCCATTCCGTCACTTAGCTCGAAAGTCTCTAAAGGAGTTTGATGCCGACAAAGCTAAAGAGTTGATGTATGACTAAGTCCGGTATCGAGTCGCCGTCCTAAAATCTTTCTACGCTTTCTGATTACAACCTTGTCTTTTGACAAGGTTGTATTGTTTCAGCTGTACCATTCATTGGTAGGCTTCAGCACACCCTCATTGATACAAAGGTCACATTAATACCAAGGTCATCTTAAAACTCATATAAAACAAAAAGACCACTCAACATTCGGTTAAGTGGTCTTCGAAAACATTCCTTAAGGCCTGTTTCTAACTAGCCTTATGTACTATTTGCCGTTCAACTTTAGTGCCGAGAAAGTCACACTGTTATAGTCGCCATTCTTTTTATCGACAGCGAAATCGCCAGTACCGCCACAACCTGGCCCCCATACAGGGTGAGAATCGCTCACGCTACATTGGCCGTATGCGCCCGCTTTGTAATAGAAATCATCTTCAGCATAACCCGTTGGTGAATCAAGCTCATCAATACCCTTGCTCAGATCGATTTCATACTTAACCGTATCGTGACGTTCTGTTTCAAACGTTAGGTACATCATGGTGCCTTTCACTTCCACTTTGTAGCTAAACTCTTCACCAAGAGCAATGCCTGCTTCACCCGGTTCCGCTGGGTTTTCCCAAGTGTTACCCCAAACAGGGTAAGCTATATCGGCACGGTTAGGATCTTTTTTCTCTAGGTTACGCTCATAGTTCCAAAATACTGAACCCATTTCTTGGCCAGGAAACTTCTTATAGAAGATCTTTAGTGGTTCATTACCATGCCCGTAACCAGTTCCAGCTTTGATTAACTCATTATGTTTTTTAGCGTGAATCTGACCAACAACCACCGAGTGAGCTGGGTACTTTTCTGGGTACTTAGCGTTAATCGCTACGTGATTCACTTTTAGGGTCGCTTCTAGCGTGCCGCCAACGGCACTGTACTCGCTTGCTGATGGATGGCTAGACAATGCCCATTGGTTTCCTTTGTCCGCCGTATCGATTGAGAAATCAGCACCGCGTGGCATCTGGCGTAACTCAGAGCGTGCGTTTTTCGAGTTCTTCGTGGTAATAGCTTGGTTTTGTACTTCAAAGACGAGATTACCGTCTTTATCAAGGTGGAAGAAATCGCTGTGTGAGTAGCTCATCATTGCCACCCCATCGATTTCGTCAACACGACCATCTTCATTGATATCTGAAGGTATAGTTATTTTCCAATTGTGCATATCGAATTTATCGGCAGGTACGGGGTAAGAAACACCGTTATTTGCGAAAGTAACCATTGGTACAGTCGCTAATAGCGCCACTGCTAATATGTTTTTCTTAAACATGACTCATCCTTTATTGTTAACAGATACCGAGTACACACTCAGTACAGAAACCACTTTTGAACACGAATTAGTACTAAATATTTTCTCTTCGACTTAAATAAGCCAACCGATAAATAGAATTTACATTTAGCCATTTTGTAACTTTTATTAAACATCTGGCTATGGTTTATATTTATGCCTCTCAACATGCTCCCTATGTTTAAGCCACGATGGTTAAAATCATCATTATTAACATATAGAAACACTTAATATTTGTATTATTTTAACACATGCAAAAAAGTGAGTTTCTAAGGTTTGTGAATATGAGAAGTACGTCATGATTGATTTAATACACAAGCCCTAAATTGAGATATTCATAACATTTAGCTATATACTTGGGCCATTAGTCAGAACTTTTTGATAGATCTCACAGAAATCTGACTCAATAATAAATACCATATTTGTCATACATTAATTTAATACCATGTAAGGTATTGGTTTGTGAGCCACGGGTACATTGGATGTATCCAGAATTAAAAAATAATAGTGAGACAAAGGTATGAATTCTGTTACAAAAATTGCTGCAGCTGTTGCATGTACTCTTTTAGCGGGCACAGCTACTGGTGCATCTCTTGATTATCGTTACGAGTATCGTGCTGCGACGGATTATACAAAAACAAATGGCGACACGGCTCACGTAGACGCTCGCCATCAACACCGAGTGAAGCTAGGTGAAAGCTTTAAACTGTCAGATAAGTGGAAGCACTCAACGGGCCTTGAAGTTAAATTCCATACTGACGATTCTTACTACGACGCAGATTCTGGCGAAGTTAAATCAGCAAACAGTAGAAGCTTCTATGACGGCAATTGGTATATTTACGGTATGGAAGTAGAAAATACAGCAACTTACAAAGTCGATAACAACTGGTATCTACAAGTTGGTATGCCGATCGCTTGGGACTGGGATGAGCCGAACTACAACGGCGGTGACTGGAAGATGAAAAAAGTCACTTACAAACCTCAATTCCGTGTTGGTTATAATGCGGATATGGGATTAACGACTGCCATTCGTTACCGTCACGAGTATGCTGATTTCCGCAACCATACACAGTTTGGTGATAAGGATTCAGAAACTGGCGAACGTTTAGAATCAGCTCAAAAATCCAAAATAACGCTAACAGGTGCATATAAAATTGAGTCTCTACCGAAGCTTGGTCTTTCTTACGAAGCAAACTATGTAAAATCTTTGGATAACGTACTTCTTTATAATAGTGATGACTGGGAATGGGATGCTGGCTTAAAAGTAAACTACAAGTTCGGTTCTTGGAAACCTTTTGCTGAGATTTGGTCTTCTGATATCAGCTCATCTTCTAAAGATCGCGAAGCAAAATACCGTGTTGGTGTTGCTTACTCATTCTAATTAGAAATAGTCAATTTATAGAATACCCCTCTCCTCTTGTAAATTTTTGGGGCATATTTTAAGCACTTTATTTAAATAATAGGATGTTCTAATTAACGTTAGTTTCATCCTAATAAATATTTAACGACTATTCATTATCTATTTCTTATGTGATTTACATATGGATTTAATATCATAAAGAGAATATTTTATGCAGATTTCTAAAGTCGCTACAGCTGTCGCTCTTTCGACAGGTTTATTATTTGGTTGTAACAGTGACGGTTTACCTATCCCGACCGATGGTTCTACTGATCCAGGTAACCAACCTTCAGCATTAACTACGGGTTACTGGCAAATCAGTGATGGTAACTCCGCTTCAATATCCGCGTCATCAAACGCTGATCTACCAAATGTTTATGTTTTCCAAGAAGATGGCAATCATAAATACTATGACGATGATGATGACTTAGGTACTTACACGATTAAAGATGCAAGTGCTTCTACTAATAATTATGATGAAGAAGCCGGTACGGTCTCTTTCACATATTATGAAACAGGCACATCAACGATCGAAATTCTAGATGGTGTTTTTTCTTTCGATGACGCTGGTGCTCTGAATATTTCAGATAACACCACTGGCATAGACTACTCTGGTTCAGACCAAACTGCGACTGACGCCGTACAAGAAGCTATCAGTAAAGCCAATGAAGCAAATGGTATCAATGGCTACGTTCAAATTTTGGACACCAACAATGGTGGTGTAAAGAATGATGTGGGTGAACTACGTTTGAAATTGTCTGACAGCAGCACAGGGGCAACAGTAGACAGTATCGCATCAGGAAAGGTAACCGTTGACTTAATCTACCAAGTAGATGAAAACACCGAGCAAGAAGCGAATGGTTCAGGTAACAACGCTTATATTAGTCTCTACGCTTCTGGTACTTCTAACACTAATTTACACGGCGAAGTTATTTTTAATGCTGGAGAAATTTTCTACCGTTCCACGGTTACCGATAGTAGCGGTAAACCTCAAATTCCTGATGAGCCTGTAGGCACTTACACTTTAGGTGAAGATCTCGCGGTTGAAATCAGTTGGGCGAGCGGTTACTACACATTCAAAGTCAATGACACTGTATACGACAATAGCGGCAACGGTTTTGAGGCTTTCGACAAAGCTGCCGTTACTATCGTGTCATTGAAGCTTGGTGATACTTCTAACACAACACACTACGAGTTAAACGCTGACAACTTTAAAGTTTATTCGAATGACACAGCTTCTGATGAGCTAGTGTTTGAAGATAACTTTAACAATTACCCGAATGGCCAAGCGCTATCAGGTAATCCGTACAACAACAATACTGCGGAAGCGACAGTTGTTGTTGATGGCGGCAATACTGAGCCAGAACCTGAACCAGATCCAGATCCAGATCCAGAGCCCGGCGAAGTAACAGACAACTTCGATTCTTATACTGTAGGTACGCAGATCGATGTGGCTAACCCTGCGTACCAGACAAAAGGTGTTGATGGGGTTTTAAATACAGCAGTGATCAGTAGTGACTTTGCCAAGTCGGGTTCTAACTCTTTACGAATTGAAGATGGTGCGGACTCAACCACTGATAATAACAAAGCTATCGTTGGCCGCGACTTTGCTAATGGCGCAGCAGAAACTGGCTCTGTTTCTACATCTGTATACATCCCTAGCGATGGCTATGTAAAAGCATCATACATTTTCTTAGGTTCTAATAACGATGCATCATCTAGTGGTCGCTTCACTGAAGTTGTATTTACATCTAGTATGATTAAATTCCGCAACGAATCAGGCAGCCAAGTTGACCTTGCTTCATACTCAAAAGACACATGGGTAGATGTGACCATTTCATGGGTAGATACAGACATTACCGTCAATGTTGATGGAACAGACTACACTGGGTTAAAAGCTGAAAGTGCAGGTGGTTCCCCGACCGCTATTGCGCTATACAATGGTGACAATGGTTCAAAAGGGACATACACCTACTTCGACAACCTAGATTCAGACCTATTCTAGTTCTCACTAGAAAGTCTGTTTGACTTGATTGCTAGATAAAACAAATCCCTATCAACGTAATTTGATAGGGATTTTTTATTGTTAGCTCAAGAATAAAAAGCAGACTGGCGATTCAGTTAAGCTCTCTGACTCAGCGGAACTTTGCTTCAGCGTTGAATAAGCACCGATGCTGCTAGTAACGAATGCCCCCTTGCCTCTCTAACTTATTTAACCCTCTCAAAAGCCCTGTATCTATCATAGATAAACAAAACCCCTCAGCTCTGCACTCAACCCACAAATTATTATTCAGCATCACCGTAGCATACAATCAAGGTATTTACGGCCTGCAAGCAACTAACCCTCAAGCGTATCCCCTTGAGCACTAGATGCGTTTGATCATCGACTTGAGCCCGCCTGAGTATTTCATTAAGCATTGGCGCTAATAAAGTGATGGCTAACCGCCCTTCTATTTATGCAAGAGTTAGAGCACGATTTATGGCTGTTGCTAAGAGTCTTGCTAAACAACCCAAAAGTGACGGTTTCAAGAACAAAACGGGAGTAATCAGCCGAGCTAACGCTTATTAGTAGACCAGGCAAAACAATACGTTCATGTGTAGACGTCGCATTTGTACATACCTTGAGAACGAAGTCGAAGTTTTCTAGCTATGGCGATTCCAAAATAATATTGGCATTGTTTAGCTTTGAATGAGAGCCAATATGACCTGTTATCAGCTGAGATTAATCATGACTGAGGTTAATGGTGATCGGCGATTGGGGAAAGGATAGTGACTGAAACTGATAATGACTAAAGTTAATACTGAATGAGCTTAATGATAATGTCTTAAACTCTGTGCAACTGATAACTACCCCTCTCCTACTCAATTAAATCATACGCTTAAGCCCAACCAACAGCAGGCACAAAAAAGCCTCCAAACCCTAAGGCTGGAGGCTATTGCGATAGCTTTAATATTAAGTGTTATTCGGTTAGATTACTTTTTGTATTGATCGTGCGATACGTCTAGTTGGTAGAAAGTCGCTTGTGAGTAATCGTCTAGGTCGCCGCTGATGTTTTGGTTGTAAACACCGGCTTTGAAGTACATGTACTTGCCGCCTACGTCGTAGCCGCTGTTGCTCATATCAACCACTTGTACAACGTCGTCTTTGCCTTCACGCATTAACGTTACAGTCATCGTGTTGCCTTTAACGTCAATACGGTAGCTGAACACTTCGCCAAGTGCGATACCATCGTCACCCACTTCAGCCGTCATGTCGCCCACTAGAGGGTAGAAGTCCTCTTTAGTTGCGTCTTGGCTTTCGTGTGCGAAGTAAACCGCACCCGTTGCTTGGTTTGGCAGTTTACGGTAGTACAAACGAATTGGTTCATCGTTTTGATCGTGAATCTGACCAATGATAAAGCGGCCTACTTCGTTCGCATTACCTGTTGTTGTTGCGTGATCGATTTTCAACGTTGCTTCTAAAACGCCATCAATACCAGCAGCAGCTTCTAAGTCAGACTCAGGTGCGCTTGAGAATACCCAGTTGTTCTTGTTAACACCTTTAGTGCTAATAGACTGGTCACCACGGCGCATCATTTCGCGAAGCTCTGTACGCGCATACTTAGTATTTTTAGAGGTACGAACACCTTTCACGTAAGACTTGAAGACTAGACCACCATCGTCAGCTGTGTAGAAGATCTCTGGGTGTTGGTAACCGTTTGCAAGGTTCCACTCAGAAACATCATCAGGCTTACCGTTTTTGTCATGGTCGAATGGTTGAGATAGGTACCAATGCGTCATGTCAAAGTTTTCGCTTGGCGCGTTACCTGCAACTGGTGTCGCTGGCAGGCCTGTCGGAACTGGCAGTGCACTGCGTGTGTCACATTCAACTGAGGTCTCACAAGGGTAAACCGCTGCTACACCAAAGTTACCTGAACGAAGATCTTTGCGCGCATCTTTACGTGCTTTTTCCACTGCTTTCATTTCAGCGATAATAACTGCTTCTGCTGCTACCACGTCTGAAGTGATGATATGGCTAGCAGGACATGCGTTAATGTTACAGTTAACCGCAGCTAACCCTGTCACACTGTTCCAACCATTTTTGGTGTTACCGTGACCAACGTATCTTACGTAGCGCGCTTGCACTGCTGGCTCGAATTGGAAACGCTCTAGGCCGATCGCTTTACCTGAGCTCAGTTGGTTTTCAAGTACGGTTGTCCAGGTTTCACCATCGACACTTACTTGAATATCAAATTTAGACTGGCGCTCGTTACCTTTGCTGAAAGATGCTTGAACCGCATCAAATTCTTGAACTGAACCATAATCTAGCATTGCCCACTCACCGTCACCCGCTGAAGACCAACGTGTAGTTAGGTCTTGGTCAATGAGACGATCAGGTCCGTTACCATCATGGCTACTAGCGGCAACAGCAACTGGCGTCAGAAGCGCTTCACCAGTTTCTTTGTTATTTGGGAAATCAACAGTCGGTGTGCTCGTGCTCGCACAACCAACTGCAAGTAAAATAGAAGAAGCGAGTAAGGTTTTTAGAGTAATTTGTTTCATATCTAATCCATTATTATAATACAAAGACAGCGTTCGTAAGTGAAAGATAAATTGGCAAACACGAGCTATAAGGCGTTTTCTCTCTCAGTATTTGCGATAACACAAAAATATTACGTAATCTTATAATACAAATAAAACACTTCGTTGAATAAATGAGACTGGGAACACTTTTCGCTTTTTCCATACTTTAACTGGATCACACTTCCTATTGATAAAAGACAACATATGAAAATTTAGAATGCGAAATGGGCTATCAAGGGCGAAAAATCCGAGCGGTAATGGTGAGAATGTGCATCACTCGAGCAGAGCATTTATCGTTCAGAACATCTCATTCACCAGTGTCGCAGCAGTTAAAAAAAGACCACATTGTTAGGAATCAATATGGTCTTTAAAGCAGTCATTGTTGTTACTCAAACGTTAGCTAATTCAATAATGTTCAGCTCTAAGAGAACTAAAGCTCACATCAAACACTTCGCCCGCATAGTCGCTATCAGGCTTAAATTGTGGGTAGATGCCCGCTTTGAAATAGAAAGCGATGTCTGTCGATGTCCAATCTGATGTTAACGAAACCGTGTCCCCATCTTTATCTGTGTAATCTTGTCCCCAAGGGATTAAATGAGAAACGGTGTTGGTTCCATCTAAATCATGAGTCGCCAAGTAGATACCGTCTTGATTGGCACGAATCGTATATCGCCACTCTTCACTTGCCGAATAAGTCCCTAACTCGACACTGAACGGGTCACAATGATTACAGTCTTGGTTGTTGCGCTCAAAATCAGAGTTCAGTATCACTCTTACTGGCTTACTCTCGCCTTCCCATAATAGTTTCACCAATGCTTGATTGATCTTCCAACCATGGATTTGTCCAAGTACCACTTTTGGATCTTGATTGTTGATGTTCGGGTAATCTTCAATTCGCAAGCTTGCGGTTAACTCGTGACTGGTAGCGTTCGTTCTAGTGTCGTCCAAATACCAACTTGTATCTTCATCGCTGGTGCTACAATCCGGTTGAACACTGCTTTGATACAACTCCCTGAGCTCAGAGCGAATATAGCTAGAGTTTTGGGTAGAGGTGCCGTATCCCATATCCGCTCTAAAGTGCATTCTTCCTTCATCAGTATTGAAGTAAGAAAGATCAATATCACTGTCGTACACATCGCTGTCATTTGAAAGAAGATCTTTACTCGATTCACAACGTTCTGGTTCTAACTCAGCAGCACTGTCACCACCGCTTCCATACCAATCATTCTTACTCGGTGGAATAGTCAGCTTCCAATCATTAATGTCCCAATCGTTTGATCCATCGATTTGAGTCGTGGTGTATCTCAACGCCTGATAGTAAGCAATCGCTTCACCATTCTCAAATTGGTTATAGATACCCGCTTTGAAGTAGCTCAATAAATGCTGCCAGTAAGCGATGTCTTGATTCACTTTTACTTCATCATTCACTTTGAGCGACAGTGTGTTCTCATAAACAGAAAGATCAAATTTGGTAAAACTGTCCAATTCCGCCTCACCTAAATCGTAGCGATTGTATGACGTGGCATAACAATCCGAAGAGTCAGCAGCGCTGCTACAATCAATGGCATTGTTTTTCATGACTGCCCAGTAGTGACCTGTGAGGCCATCTCGTTCTTGCTCCCAAACCACACGCAATAGCGGATGAGGGATATAACCCGTACCACTCTCATCAGTCCCCTTATTGTGTATCTGCAGCAACGTCACTTCATCATGATCAGCGGGAGAACTCGCCATGGCATGCTCAATATCAGGCAAACTTATTTCCGCATACAGACTGCGCCTTACGCCCGCTTCGTTGATATCGAAGTTTTCTCCCTCACGAACTTCAGAGCGCATCTTGTAGTTCGTCATTTTGAAGATAAGATTTTCCGTCTCTTCATCAGCATAAAAATAATCACTGACATAACCATCGAAGTTACCATCTTTGACTTCAGAGGTTTTATTGCCCTCCTCTCCATTAGGATCAGAGACCTGAAGATCTGAGCTGGAAAGGATGTTTTGATACTTGGTAATATCATAGGGAGCAACAACACCAGCGGGCATTCCTGGGTTATTGGTATCGGAAGGATCACTGCTGTCACTGGAGCTGCTTCCACCGCAGCCATACGTAAGCGAAGCGAGTACTACGACGAAGATTGGCTTATTCACATTTATCTCACTTATCCATAAGAATAGAGTGACAATGTATATTTGTACTATTTTATGTCAATTATATATTTATCAGAATGTGAGATGCGGCAAATGAAGTGGGATGAATGAGTATTGCGTAGAGTTAGACTCAAGAAAAACGCAGAAAGGCCACTCTAAACTCGCAAGCTATTGAGTGGCTCTCAGATCAACAACTAAACTTAGTATGTTGATTTTTAAATATAAATATTAGAAAAGTTAAACCTTAAAGCTGCTCATCAAGTCACTAACGCTGCCGTTAAGTGTTTTGATTTCTGCTGATTCAATCAACTGATCTTGGCTTAGCTTATTAAGCTCCTCAACAAAGCTTTCAATCTTATGCATGTTCTTAGCAATGCTCTGAATAAGGGCGTTCTGCTCAACAGACGAACCCGAAATATCGTTATTAAAACGACTTACCGTTTCCATCTGTTCCGTTAGCTTGGCCAACATATTTACCGCTTGAACCACTTGGGCACGCGTCATTTCACAGTTACTTTTGGTCAACTCAATCGATTTAACCAAACCATCTGATTTAGACTGCAAGCCAGACAGCGCTTCATCAATTTCAGAAGTACTGATTTGAGTTCGGTTGGCTAACGCACGGACTTCATCAGCAACCACCGCGAAACCTCGGCCATGCTCACCCGCTCTCGCCGCTTCAATTGACGCATTCAATGCCAGCAAATTAGTTTGTTCCGCAATTCCTCCAATCACAGACACGATAGACTGGATGCTCTGCGTTTCATTCGCCATTGAGCGAATATCATCAGAGGTGGTGCAGACTTGCTTCTCAAGATCACTGATATAGGTTTCCGTCACGGTGTTAATTTGTTTCGTCTCATCACTGAACACAGCGGCCTCTCTTGCTGCTTCTGCCGCCGACTGAGAACTCTTCTCGACTTCGTTTGATGCTTCAGATAAGCCGTTAATTGCAGAGACCACTTGAACCGTTTCATCAGTGTGAACTTTCAGTACATCGCTGGTTTCTTTACAACCTTCACGAATACTCAGTACCTTAGTATCGAGATCCGAGTTCTTAAATTTGACGTCCTTAACCATCTCTTGCAGACCAATGATGAACAAGTTGATGTCTTTGGCGATATGCCCTAAGTCATCATTCCCCCTCTCAACAAGCCTTTGAGTCAGGTCTCCGTTACCTTGAGATAGATCGTGGACGATTTTTCTCAGTGACACGATTGGGCGGTAGAAGCGATTCAGCAGTAAAATCATCAATATCACCGAGCCAAGCACACATGCCACGATAAGGATACGCGCACTCGACATCACGCCATTCAACTGATTGAGCGCGAGTTCAGGATCGATACTAGATATCATGTACCATTCTTTCTGGCTGCCAATATCCACTTTCTTGGCCATCAAAATTCTCTGGTTGCCATCAATCACACCCTCAATGAATTGGTCAGGCTGTTCAATGGCACTATTGAGTCTCATCTGAGTATCTGCAGAAGATATATTGCTTTGCGGAAGTACGTTTTCGACTGTTGAAGCGACCACCATCCCTTTCTCGTCGATAATAATGCCTTTGGCTTCGTAGATACTGTCCAGCTGTTTAAGCTGAGTTTCCAAATCGTCAAAACGTATGTCGGCCATGATGACACGATCTTGGTATGAGTAGGTCACACCGATCATAGGCACTTGAGTACTCTTAGTGAAAAACAGATCACTAAAAGATAAGCCTGATTTCAATTTGGCTTGTTGATACCAAGGTCGAACGGTTGGATTGTATTTTTCTTTTATCCCTACACCGTTAGGAAAAGACTCTGAAGGGCGAGAGGTATAAGAACGGCCGTCGTCAAAACCCACCACAATCTTGTCAATGCCACCCAGCTTTGCAGCATAATGCATGAGTGCTTCATTCGGCACTTGGTATGGGGATTTCATGAACTCTTGTGCAACAGAGTTAACGGTATCGATGGTGCGCTGGACGGTGCTTTCAATCTGATTAATTTCTATCGTTAACGAGTGATCAATCTCGTTATAAATCGTTTGGTTTACTTGATCAGTCGCCAAGTTAAGCGTGAACCAGTTCGTAAATGCCAAGGCACTGGAACTGACGATCGCCACCATTAAAATCAATTTTCCTTTAAACCCTAGAGACAATTTTGAATTCATAAAACTCATAATCCATATCAACCTATGTCTATTATTTTTATCCGAATGAAATGGTCATTTTTTAGATATTCGAAGATACGGGAAGCAAAACTTGTTCATGCCGTTCCATCGTCACAACCATCAATTTAATTAATATTGTATGTTTAATTTACTGCACTTTCTGTGAGCAATCTTGACATATCAAAACTGGTTAAAATCACCCTGTGACATAGGTATCATTTATGAGTTTGAACTTTTAACATGATTAGAAAGGAATAATTAACCAATTAAAAATGATCAACTTTCAGATGATTACCTCACAACTTCGCCGATAATGCCTCCACTCAAATTATTCATATCACTTTCGGTCACCTGACTAGGAAAGTGAGCCTTAGGTCACATTTTCACTAACCAACCATTCACTCAAGGCATTCAATCTTAAAATTTATTTGTAATACAATAAGCCTTAAGTTATGGTGTATTTGAATCATAACTTAAGTTCTTTCTGGATGCTTTTGTTCAGTTCAAAGTGATAATTGAAGCAGCCGCTTTAAGGTCATTGAACTCGTTTAACGTAGAAACTGTCGGGGGATCTCGTTATTCGTTTTTTCACTTTCTATTGATCATTTGTTTTTCCAGACGGCTCGTCCGAACATGCCCATACAGTCACCAGCTGTGTGGGTTTTTTTTACTTTCTTTTCAGACCCGATATACGAGCGGTGTTAAGCCATCGCCAACAATCAGTTAAGTGCACTGGTTTAAGCTTGCGAGGAAAAGTGAGTGAGTTGGTGCTAGAAGGCTTTGAATTTACAAATAGATATAGATATAGA
>NZ_JBFRTN010000118.1:0-4262 GCF_041474095.1 Vibrio sp. 10N.222.54.A3 | reverse complement strand
ATGCTCGGCGCACCATAAATAAAAAGGGAAGCATCAGCTTCCCTTTTTGTTGTCTTGAATTTCTCGATTAGAGCTAAAACGACCTATCAACCGTACACAACCAATGAGTTCAATTTACTGGTTTCTGTTCCAGTTAGACTGACTGAAATCTAGAGGATCACTATTTGGTGTCGTTTGTATCTCTGTTGATGCTTGCTCGGTATTAGGTTGCTGGCTGTAATCAACATTCGTATCTTGAGCACTCGCCGTTTGAGTCTCTAAATGGCTCGCATCTACATTTAGCGCCTCACCTTCTTCATCAGACGCTTCTTTCACTTTCTTCGGAATCGGTATATTACGCTTGTAGAGCTTGTTGAGCGCTTTAATGATTGAGTGCTTAGTGATTGCTTCTTGGGTCAGCTTAGTCATTATCGGCTTAGTCAGAGCCTGTAAGCCCACGACGGCATCTACACCAAGCTCCCCGCCGATTTTATCCCTCAAATGTTTGGCTTCTGAGTAACCAAAATGAGCTGATAGGAATAACCAGATATAAGCGATGGCGTTGCCGTGTTCACCATGGTCGATCCAAGCTTCGCCTGC
This sequence comes from Vibrio sp. 10N.222.54.A3, assembly GCF_041474095.1. NCBI lineage: Bacteria > Pseudomonadati > Pseudomonadota > Gammaproteobacteria > Vibrionales > Vibrionaceae > Vibrio > Vibrio sp. 10N.222.54.A3. The sequence goes on along the minus strand of NZ_JBFRTN010000118.1, from coordinate 3,683 downwards.
TCTAAACATCGCTTCTGCACTGTTCTTTTCTGCGGCTGTCTCAAACCAGTAAACAGCCTCACCATGGTTAGGCTCAACACCCACACCGTTCAAGTAACTCATACCGAGTTTGATCTTGCCGTCTAGGTTGTTTTTTTCAGCGGCCTTTTGGTACCACTCGACAGATCTTTCAGCCGAGTAATCTGGATTCTCTTTATCGAGACACCAGTCACCGATAAACAGCATCGCTTCGGTATTACCACCAGCCGCAGACTCTTCTATATAGGTATAACCCTTAGGGATGTTTTTATCGGTTCCACGACCAAAGACGAGCGCTTTGCCCATCTCGAATTTCGCCGATACGTCATTGTCTAAAGCAGAGATTGCTAGCTGCCAAAAGTTGGCTTTCTCTCTTAAAATGAGGTCTTCTTTACGCTTCATGCTTAGGCGCACAATGCCGTACATGCCATTGATATTATCGAGTTGCGCCGCTTTATCGTACCAATACAGAGCTTCCTTTATATTGTTACGTTCAGCTTCTTTTGCCAAATACAAAATCGACGGTACATGACCGGTTTCGGCTTTGAAGTGACGCTCTTTTTGCTCTTGTATGCGCGCTTTTTCAATCGCTTTTCGGTAAGCGACAGCACGAGCCTTACGTTCTTGTTCCAAGCGCTGCTTTCTTAGCGATAAAGAGATCAACCACACGGCGACAAGTATTAACGAAAGAGCCGTCGCACCAATTGCGATTCCCATCGTACTCATAAAATATTTTAACCTAACTCGGTTGATACCAACCTCGGTGTCGAGGAGTTATCAACCTATAGTGAATGTTTCGAATTACAGGGAAAAGCGCCGTTATTAAAACGTTCCGCCCTAAAATGAACTCAGTTCAGTATCTCAGGAATACATAACGATAAAAAGTCTACTTAGACCTATCCGTATGCACGCCATAAATGGTGTGATCTTTCTTCAATATAGATAAATTATGAAGGCTGCCTTTCATCAGGAAAGTCCTAAAGCTTGGTGACGAAGTTGATGTTTTTCCCATCAACAATTTCGTGCAACTGCCGTACAACTCTCTTACAGGAATAGCTCTATACCTAGGTCAATTGACCGTATATGTAAGCCAACTCGGCAACCGTCTTCGCTGAGAATTTCTTCATCAAGCTTGCTCGGTGTACTTCCACTGTTCTCATGGCAATGCACAATTCATCGGCTATTTTCTGGTTACGCTTACCGTCGATAATTTGTTTAAGGATGTCTATCTCACGCTCGGTTAACGACGCGTACGCTTGGCGATACACATTCATTTGCAAATGCTTTTCTGAGGCAACTAAGCCTTGCTTGATCGCCTCAGCTAACTCACTGCCTTTGACCGGCTTCTGGAAGAAATTCACCGCACCAGCCTGTAGCGCTTCAACCGCCATAGGTACATCACCATGACCAGTGAGATAGATAACCGAAAGCGGGCTCTGTGCTTTCAACATCAGTTCATGTACTTGCTGCCCTCTCATCTCTGGCATTCGGCTGTCTAAAACCACACAACCCGGCGCACTCAAGTCCACTGAGTCTAAAAAACTGGGGCCATCTTCAAAAGCTGACACAGTGAAATCATGCTCTTCTAATAAGAACACCAACGAATCGCGCATCGACTCATCGTCATCAACCACATAGACAGGAAGCCTTTGATGAAGTTCAGACATAACAAGATTCCTCATGAATCATTTGAAAGAGAGAAAGGCAGTGTCACCGCAACATGACATCCATGTGGGGTGAGTGACGTGATCGTCATTTGACCACTGTGATCTTCAATAACATCTTGGCAAATCGCGAGCCCAAGCCCCAAGCCATTTTCTTTACTGCTCACAAAGGCTTGAGTCACTTCTTGTTCAGTGAAATCTAAACCGGTGCCGTTATCGATAATCGACAACATTATTTTATCCGGTTGATACTCGGTAATCACTTTAATTGTCGATGGTTCGTTGTTTTTGTTACCAATATCAGACGTAGCGCTTTGTTCGCGATGCATCTGAGCATTACACGCATCAGTCGCATTGTTGATCAAATTTACAACCACCTGCTGCAATCCGACGGGGTCAACATGTAGCGTGATAGGTTTACCCACGACATCACGTTCAATGGTTATCTTGTGTTTCTGTAATCGAAATTGCAGTAGCTCGATGGTATCTGTAAGAAGAGCTTCTATATCAGTTTGAGATTTATCTGATGAGCGTTTTTTGATCATGTTTCTTAAGCGCTGGATGATCGCATCAGCACGGTCCACTTGCGACTGGATCTTCTCAAATACAGGCTCTATGTCAGTCAGCGGTTTGTTCTTCGAAATCCGCAGTAAACCACCTTCGCTATAATTCCGAATAGCTGCCAAAGGCTGATTAATCTCGTGTGCCAAGCTACTTCCCAGTTCACCAACTACCGCGATTCGTTGTGAGTGCTCTAGCTGTTCACTCTTACTTTTCAGCTTATAAAGCGTCGCTTCTAGTTGCTTTTTGCTGCGACTGAATTTGTATTCTAGCCAGAAGTGGTAAGCATTCAGAGACACGACAAGAATAAAGAACGCCCATGCCCACTGTTGATTGTACTTGAGCCAGATTAACGCTTCTTTCCACCAAGGTTGTTGCAGTGGATGCATGTCGAGTTGTTGATATAGCTTATCGATCGACAGCAGGCTTGTCGGTGACGTCCAGCCCGATGCATTCGCTGCAATGGCTGGCGCACTGCTTTTTGGCATAGCAAATAACACCTGACTCATTTGTTTCGCCAGTGCCGAAGAAGCCCGCTCTGTTTTGGCAAACGACCAGTTAGGATACAACGGTGTAGACACCTGACATCGGAACCCTTCTGGTGCTTGATTCTCGATAACACGATATTGACCCGCCACCAGCAAACCTTCGCTGATCATGCTCTCAACTAAACAGCTTGGTACGACAGCCGCTTCAATGTGCCCTTCACGCAGTTGATACAAGCTTGCGTCGATCGGGAAACCTAAAAATTGGGTGTTAGAGAAAAAGTGGTTGGGATTAAGCCCTTGTTGCATCACTTGGTAACGCATAGTGAGGTAACCACCAAAAGCATTTTCAGATACTGCCGCAATCGGCTTACCGCTAAGTTGTTCGAGAGAGATATAAGGCGACATTCTTCTCACCACCAAGGCAGAACCAATGCTACGTGTATTACTGGTGCCTTGAGCTTCAAAGTTATGACTGGTCATGGTTGCCATCCAAGAAAGCGCATACTGGCGTCCTAATCGAACCGCCTGACCGGGGTTGGTGATGACAAAATCAACAGTGACATCTTTTACCGCTTCGGCCATCTCTTCCAAGTTGAAAGGCTTGAGAACAAAGTATTTTCCGGGAATGCGCTCCGACAGCCAATCCATTGTCGGCTGCCAACGCTGCTGAGCGGAAAGCTTACCTCGAGTCGCCAACACGCCAACCTCTATGATTTGCTCAGACTCAACAGTGCTTGTCGTTGCAATCTCTTGCTCCGATTGAGCGGCTAAACAGATTCCTGCGGTTAAGCTCAACCAACAAAGGCCAACGATTGATATTAGGTTTCTGACTGTCACTGAAATCTCTTTCTCCAAATGGACTGTTTATTCAATTTATTCTCGATTCATTTTATGTCAGCGGCGTGTTTCGCGCTTAGCTCATGCTTGAGCGCCTTAAAAAAGGTTCATCGCG
>NZ_JBFRTN010000117.1:0-28602 GCF_041474095.1 Vibrio sp. 10N.222.54.A3 | reverse complement strand
GAAAGCCGCGATGAACCTAAAAAAAGGGAGCGCATTGCTCCCTAGTTAGTGCTTTTCTTAATGTTTACAAGAATGCGCGGTATGGCAGTTCTGGGTCATTTGTGAAGATGTCTGCAAAGCCACGGAAGTGCTGGTAGTGCATGCGGCCTTTATCTGTTGGGTATGTGTATTTACCACCAACTTGCCAGAAGAAAGGTGCGAAGCCGTATTGAAGACGTTCTTTCTTCATGTTCCACAGCATTTCGATTTCACGCGGGTCATTTTGGAAGTTAGCCCAAATGTCGTGGTGGAACGGAACAACTACTTCACAGTTCAAAGACTCAGCAGCACGAAGAATGTCTGAAGATGTCATTTTGTCTGTTACGCCACGTGGGTTCTCACCGTAAGAAAGCAGTGCAACGTCGATCTTGTGGTCATTACCGTGTTTAGCATAGTAGTTTGAGTAGTGAGAATCACCAGAGTGGTAAACTGAACCGCCTGTTGTTTCTACTAGGTAGTTCACTGCACGGTCGTCCATTCCGTCTAGAATTTCTTTGTCTAGGGAAGATGTTCCTTCAGGAAGTGTCACTAGAGCTGTACGGTCGAATGCGTCAAGAACCTTGATGTTCACGTCTTTGATTTTGATCTCGTCGCCAACTTTAGCAATAACACACCGATCTTCTGGCACACCCCATTTCATCCATAAATCAACACACGCTTTAGGGCCAATGAATTTAACGTGGTCGCCGCAGTTTTGTAGAACTGCCGCTGCAACGTTGATATCAATGTGGTCGCCGTGGTCATGAGATGCCATAACTGCATCGATCTCTTTGATAGCGAAAGGGTCCAATGGGAAGATCGCGGTACGTAGGTTTGGTTGAAGTGCTTCCACACCGCCCATACGCATCATTTGGTGCTGGTTTTTCATTTTTTGAACGGCTTGTGTTTTTTTACCAGTACCACACCAGAAGTCCATTGATAGGTTTGCACCTTCTTCTGATTTTAGCCAAATACCTGTACAACCCAGCCACCACATAGAAAAGGTACCCGGTTGCACAACTGTTTGTTCAATCTCTTCATTTAACCATGTGCCCCACTCAGGGAATGTATTTAGGATCCAAGACTCGCGAGTGATTTCGTTTACATTGCTCATGATAATACCTTTTATTTCAATAATTTGATTAATTTTGGATGTAGGGAGCCGAGCGCCTTAATTTGGATTAAGGCACTGAGCTAAATTTATTATTATTGGTGGGCTAGTTAGCCCTGCGATTTAAACTAGGATGACTTGCGTCCCTTGAGCTTCAATCAGTTTTACGACTTCGGGATTGGCGTCTTTACCGGTGATGACAATGTCTATTTGCTTGGTGCTGCAAAAGAGCATTCCGGTACGTTGTCCAACTTTTGAGCTATCGACCACGACGACAAGCTTATCGACCTGTTCGAGCATTTGTTGTTCGGCTACGGCCGTTAACATGTCGGCTTTGTACAGCCCGGCATCGGTTAAGCCTTTACCTGAGGTGAACATCCAGTTTCCCGCATAGCCGCCTAATGAATTAGGGGCAGGGTTTAGAAAGATGTTCTGCGCTTTGTTGTATTGACCACCAATGATGATGACATCGTCATGATCTTCGTTGATCAAGTAGCTTGCGAGTGGAAAGTAGTTCGTTACGATTTGAACGTCATCGCCACATAATTGCTGACCGAGTAGGAAAGCCGTCGAACCACAGTTGATCACGACTGTATCGCCAGCCTGACAAAGCCCTGCAGCTGCTTGAGCAATCTCTGATTTCTCTTCATAGAACTCAGTGCTGTTGATATTCAGTGGTGACCACTTTCTCTTCTGAGTTTCTACTCGTTCCGCACCATTTCGAATTTTTCTAAGTCGGCCAACTTCATCTAACTTAGCGATATCGCGCCTAGCAGTAGCAGGAGAAACGCTAAATTTATCAATAATATGAGAGACGTTGATTGTCTGCATATCTTCTAACAGCGACAAGATGCCGTTATGTCTTTGTACTTCATTCATATTTATCACTCTTTTTGTCGTTGTGACAATTTAATGATTACTTTTGATTTGTTTTGATTCTAATAATCACCATCATGATTGTCAAACCACATCGCTATAAAAACCAGACATTAATCACAATGTTTTATAAGTGGTTGATTTTATTGTATTTATAATTTTTACGTGTGATCTAAAGCTCAATTAAGCACATTCTGGGTGTGGTTAATTGATATAAATCAAAGTAATCACAAGTGAGCATTGAATGATTACTTTTGATTGGTAAAGTCTAGTTCGTGAGCAAAACTAGAATCATCACATCCTACAAATCATTAAAATTAAAAATCAATCAGGGGTAAAGATATGGAATTCTTATACGATATTTTCTATATTTTTTACAGTCAGGTAATGACCAAAGCACCGTTGCTACTCGGTCTTGTTACTTGTCTCGGCTACATCCTTCTAAAACGTGACGCAACAACTGTTATCTCCGGCTCTATTAAAACCATCGTTGGTTTCATGATAGTGCAGGTAGGTGCAGGAACATTGGTAGCGGGTTTTAAACCGGTTATTGAAAAAATGAGTGAAATACATGGATTAACGGGATCGGTAATTGACCCGTACACCTCCATGATGTCCACCATGGAAACCATGGGCGACAACTACTCTTGGGTTGGGTATGCAGTATTACTGGCTCTTGGGCTAAACATTCTACTTGTTGCCTTCCGACGTATTACGGGTATCAGAACCATCATGCTGACTGGGCATATCATGTTCCAGCAAGCTGGCCTCATTGCTGTTTTCTACTTCGTGCTTGGTGCAGGTATGTGGGAAACCATTATTTATTCAGCAATATTGATGGCGTTGTACTGGGGTATCTCCTCAAACATCATGTTCAAGCCGACTCAAGAAGTCACTGGTGGTGCGGGTTTCTCGATTGGTCACCAACAACAGTTTGCTTCATGGGTAGCCACCAAGGTTGCACCGAAGCTTGGCGACAAGAACGACAGTGTTGACCACATCAAACTGCCTAAGTGGTTACACATTTTCCACGACAGTATCGCTGCAACAACGTTAGTAATGACTGGCTTCTTCGGCATTATTCTTCTTTCGTTCGGTCTTGATAACCTTCAGGACATGGCAGGTAAAACGCACTGGTTTATCTACATTTTTGAAACTGGTTTGAAATTCGCTGTTGCCATTCAAGTCATCGTTACTGGTGTTCGCATGTTCGTTGCGGAACTGTCCGAGGCATTTAACGGTATTTCTCAACGCCTTATTCCTAACGCTGTTTTAGCAATCGATTGTGCTGCTATTTACGCCTACTCTCCTAACGCAATGGTATTTGGTTTCATGTGGGGCGCAGTGGGTCAATTCACCGCTGTTCTTGCAATGCTAGCGTTTGACGCACCAATCATGATCATTCCTGGCTTTATCCCAATGTTCTTCTCGAACGCCACTATCGGTGTGTTTGCTAACCACTTTGGTGGCTGGAAAGCGGTGATGAAGATCTGTTTCGTGATGGGCATCATCGAAGTGGTTGGCTCTGCGTGGGCAATCCATATCTTCGCTCAATCAGGTACTGAGTTTAATGGCTGGATGGGCATGGCTGACTGGGCTCTGGTATTCCCACCAATCATGCATGGTATCTCAAGCTCTAGCATGTTCTTCTTTGTGATTTTGGCTTTGGCTGGCATCTACATGTACTTCGCTTCTAAGCAACTACGAGCTGAAGAAGACGCAGAAGCTGCTGCTGAAACAATGACCGCAGTAACGCCTGAAGGTATTGAGGTTGAAGTCGCGGTTCCACAACAATCGACAGCAACCGCTGAAGCACCATCTGTTTCAACAACGGCAGCTTCTACAACATCAGAAACTCGAATCTCACCAGCCGCTGACCAGAAACCGGTTCGTGTCTTAGTGTGCTGTGGCTCAGGACAAGGTTCTTCAATGATGTGCTCTAAGAAAATCAAAGAGTATTTGGACAAGAAAGGCATCCCAAGCTCGACCTTTAACAGCGCCATCACTGATTACAAATCACACCTTGGTTCATTCGACATCATCGTTACTTCGGTTGCTCTTGCAGCGAAGATCACGGGTCTGCCGGAAGGTAAGCAACAGTTAGCGGTTAAGAACATGATTATGGTGAAAACTTTCGGCGACGAACTTGTTTCCATCATCGAGAACAACTTCCATAAATAATTAAAAACGGCTCAGTGGTGTCGCACTGCTGAGCCAATAAAAAAAATTATATAAGTGAGCAATAACATGAACTTAAAAGAATCTCTTATCAAGAATAACTCTATCCTACTGAACGCAAAAGCAGCTGACTGGAAAGCGGCGATCAAGCTTGGGACTGATGCATTGGTGAAAGCGGGTATTGCAGAAGAGCGTTACTACGACGCGATTACCAAAGCGATTGGTGAAGAAGGCCCTTATATCTGTATTCACGATGCGTTCGCACTGCCACATTGCCGCCCTGAAGACGGTGTTATTCGTACTGGGTTTGCGCTAACCGTGCTTGAAACGCCAATTACGTTTGAAGGTGTTGATGAGCCTGTAGATGTGCTGATAACACTAGCGGGTAAGGACTCAGAAGAGCACATCGAAGGCACCATGCAAGTGGCGAACTTGATTGAATTCGATGAAGACTTCTCAAAACTTCGCGCGTGCAAAAGCCCAGAAGAAGTGGCGCGTTTAATTGATGCTGCATTGCTTCAAGCGGAAGCGGCGTAAGGAGGCAACGATGTCTAAATATAGCCAATTGAAACAACGTGTTTTAGAAGCCAATTTGCAACTTCCGAAATACGGTTTGGTGACATTTACTTGGGGTAATGTCTCTGAGTTTGACCGTGTTAACGGAGTGATAGCGATTAAACCATCAGGTGTCGAATACAGTGATATGACGGCTGAAGACATGGTGGTCGTCGATCTCGAAGGCAAGGTTGTTGAAGGGAAACTCAATCCTTCAAGCGATACCGCAACGCACTTAGAGCTCTATAAAGCTTTCCCTGAAGTGAGTGGCATTGTTCACACGCATTCACGCAGTGCCACCATTTGGGCACAAGCGGGTATCGACATCCCAGCCTTAGGCACCACTCACGCTGATTATTTCTACGGTGACATCCCATGTACACGTCGATTGTCTCACTCTGAAATTTCTGAAGAGTACGAGAAAAATACTGGCTTGGTGATTATTGAAGAGTTCAAGCAACGTCGAATCGATCCAATGGCCGTTCCAAGTGTGATTGTTGCAGGACATGCGCCGTTCTCTTGGGGCAAAGATGCCAACGACGCCGTTCATAACGCGGTGGTATTAGAAGAAGTGTCGGCAATGGCGTTGGCAACGCGCACCTTGAATAGCGGCATCAAAATTCAGCCAGAACTATCCGACAAACACTACTTACGTAAGCACGGTGAAAATGCTTATTACGGCCAACAGTAAATCGGCTTTTTGTTTAAATAAGCCGTTTAAGTAAGCCGTTACGAGCTTCGACTCTAAGTAGTTTCAATATTGATTAGGCCCGACTTCAGGGAATAAGTAGAGGACTCTATGTATAAAGTGCTGGCGTTAGATCTCGATGGAACCGTGTTAAAGGATGATCACACGATTCATCCAGAAGTAAAAAAGGCGATCCAAGAAGCCAAACAAAGTTGTCATGTCGTGATTGTGACTGGTCGACACCACACAGCAGCACGACCTTATTACTACGAATTGGGGTTAGATACGCCAATCATTTGCTGTAACGGCACTTATGTTTATGACTATCAAACTGAAACGGTACTGACTCAAAACGCGATAGATAAAGACAAAGCGCTGACCTTCATCGATATGGCAGACGAGTTCCAGCTCAAAATGGTCATGTACATCACGCATGCCATGACGTACTCACACTACAACCCATTTGCCTACATGTTGGCATTGGAAAGTTGGGCAGAAACGGCACCAGAGCAGCATCGCCCTCAAATTTACCAAGTGGAATCATTCATAGAAACAGCTCAACAAGCTGAACACGTTTGGAAGTTTGTGGTAGAGGGGAGCCAAGATTCCGTCGACCGTTTAATGCAACACCCATGGATAGGAGAGAACTTCAACGGTGAGCGTTCTTGGTCAAACCGAATCGACTTTGCTGCAAAAGGTAACAGTAAGGGCCTACGCCTTGCTGAATACATCGCAGAACTCGGTTATCACGCCGATGACGTCATTGCCGTCGGTGATAACCACAACGACATATCCATGATTAAGTACGCCGGATTCGGTGTAGCGATGCTCAATGCTGATGACATCGTCAAATCACACGTTCAACGCGTGTGCTCAACAGATAACAACCATGATGGCTTAGCCCGTCTAATACGTGAACAAATTAAAGGATAACAACATGACTAAACCAATGATTCAGATCGCCCTAGACCAAACAAATCTTCCTGCCGCAATTGAAGTGGCAAACAACGTTGAAAGCTTTGTTGATGTGATTGAAGTGGGCACTATTTTGGCTTTTGCTGAAGGTATGACAGCGGTTTCTACCCTTCGTAAAAACCACCCAGACCATATCCTTGTGTGCGATATGAAAACCACCGATGGCGGCGCAATTTTGGCTCGAATGGCATTCGAAGCGGGTGCTGATTGGATAACCGTTTCTGCGGCTGCACACATCGCAACCATTGGTGCGTGTAAGAAAGTCGCTGACGAATTTAACGGTGAAATACAAATCGAAATTTACGGCAATTGGACAATGGACGATGCTCAATCTTGGGTCGACCTAGGTATCTCTCAAGCTATCTATCACCGTTCTCGTGACGCTGAATTAGCTGGTGTGGGCTGGACTGAAGAAGATCTTGTGAAGATGCGTGCATTGTCTGAAATGGGCATCGAGCTTTCTATCACAGGTGGCATCGTGCCTGAAGACCTTTACCTATTTGAAGGCATTAAAGCGAAAACCTTTATTGCAGGTCGCGCACTTGCGGGTGAAAAAGGTAAAGAAACAGCAGAAGCACTAAAAGCTCAGATCGACCGTTACTGGAATTAGGAGGCGTTATGTACCAAAACTTATTACGCCACCGAGTAGGGCTTTATGAGAAGGCCCTACCTAACGAACTCAGCTGGGAAGACAAACTGGCAACAACCAAAGAGCTCGGCTTTGATTTTCTTGAGATATCGGTAGATGAATCAGACGAGCGCCGTAGCCGTTTGGATTGGAATGACGATGAAGTGTATGTCTTACGTCGCCTGTGTGAAAAGCATGGTGTACCGCTGCAATCCATGTGTTTAAGCGCGCATCGCAAGTTCCCATTTGGATCTGCAGATCCGGTGATTCGTGAACAAGCGGCTATCCATATGGAAAAAGCGATCTCACTCGCTTACAAATTGGGTATTCGTACCATCCAATTGGCTGGGTATGACGTTTACTACGAGCCTGCGGATAAGGTTACTCACCAGAGGTTCATTGAAGGCATGAAGCTTTCTGCGCAGTTGGCGGAAAGGTCGGGCGTTATGCTCGCTGTGGAGATCATGGATACCGATTACTTGAACTCTTTGAGCAAGTTTGAAGTGCTGAGTCGTGAAGTCAATTCACCGTATTTCACGGCGTATCCAGATGTGGGTAATATCTCCGGTTGGAATTACGACATAGTGACGGAACTAAAGTTGAGCAAGCCTCATATCACTCAGATCCACCTCAAAGACACTTATAAAGTGACTAACGAATACAAAGGTCAATTTCGAGACTTAGTGATTGGTGATGGTGAAGTCGACTTTAATGCCATTTTTGAAACGTTGAAAGAGACTGAGTGCGTCGTACCACTCGTGATTGAGATGTGGGCTCAAGATGAACGTTGGAAAGAGAATATACTTACGGCACAAAAACGACTGAATGATGTTTGTGTGCAAACGGGTGTTCCGATGTTGTTTGACCACTAACTCTACTTAGAATTATTAACTAGTTTCTCTTTGCGTTCTCGGTGCTCCTAACGAAAAGAGAAAATGCAGCATATTGCCCCCCAATATGCTGCATTTTTATATCAACATGTCGCTCTAAACTGTTGAAGCTGAGGTTATGTCAATTTCGAAATAGTGGCTGTTCTTAAACAGCAATAGTCACATGATCACGGCCCACTTCAGCCATCTGAATCAGGTAGTCTGTGTGGTACTTCTTTTTGATGACGATTTGGCTACCGATTTCAGCAACAATCTTTACCACTTCTAACGCATCAGAGGGATGCAATGAAGAGTCTTTTGAAATTTCGATATTAACGCCTAAATTTGCCAATTTGATGATGTCGCTAGAATGCATGATGATGTCCAAGATGTTTGATTTTCGTGGACTATACCATCTTCAATTTATGCAACTCTACTCTGCCTATCCTAAAATTTCGGTCGATGCTCTCAATCTATGATTCCAATATGTAAGTAGTAGATCTAACTCACAAATTGCGGGTATCAATAACCTCAATGTGAGGGTGACGTTATGTGCTTAGTATTTACTTTATATACTGCCCCTATTAAGTGATTAGCTTGCTGATCTTCAATAGGGGCATTTTTGGATCGGGCACTCATCAAAATTACTAATCTTTTGGATCTCTCAGTATGAAAATTGTTATTGCACCAGACTCGTTTAAAGAGTCTTTATCTGCCTTATCGGTGGCAGCGTGTATCGAAAAGGGCTTTCGTGAAATCTTCCCTGACGCTGACTATGTGACCTTGCCTTTGGCCGATGGCGGTGAAGGGACTGTGGATGTATTGCTCCAAGGGCTTTTTGGTGAAAAGCGACATAGCCAAGTCGAAGGGCCGTTAGGGCAACCAGTCAATGCAGAATGGGCAATGCTAGAACCGTCGGATCAGAATCCTAAGAAAACGGCTTTAATTGAGATCGCCGCTGCCTCTGGTTTGGACTTGTTGAAACCAGAGCAGCGTGATCCATTGATTGCTTCTTCATTCGGAACGGGGCAATTGATTTTGGAGGCGATAGAGCAGGGCGCTCAAACGATTATTCTTGGATTGGGTGGCAGTGCAACTAATGATGGCGGTGCAGGTATTGTTCAAGCATTAGGTGGGACACTGTTAGATAATGCAGGGCAAGAGCTTAACCGAGGTGGCGTTGCACTAGCTGATTTATCATCGATTGATCTTACTGGTTTAGATTCACGCTATGCTGATATCGAGTTAATTGTGGCGTGCGATGTCGATAATCCGTTGTGTGGTGATAACGGTGCTAGCCATATATTCGGCCCACAAAAAGGCGCAAGCCCAGAACAAGTTGTGATGCTTGATAAGGCGCTTGAGAATTTTGCTCAAGTAGTTGAATCGCAAGGTTGTGTTCGTGGGGATGATCCCGTTCACAAGCGTACTGGTTATGGCGCGGCTGGTGGTGCTCCAATGGGGCTTGGTTTGTTGTTTAACATGCAGATTAAACCGGGTATTGAGATGGTGCTTGATGTTTTGCAAGCCGATGAAGTATTGAAAGGCGCAGATCTTGTGATTACCGGTGAAGGGCAAATGGACAATCAAACTCTGCAAGGAAAAACACCTTATGGCATTGCCAAACGTGCGAGCTTACAGGGCATTCCAACCATAGGAATTGCCGGATCTTTAGGCACCGAAGTAGAAGCGCTTTACGGCGAAATGAGCAGCTTGTTTGGAACTGTAAGATCGCCACAAACTTTAGAAAAAGTATTACAAGAGGCGGAGCTTAACTTAACAAGAACGGCAAGAAATATCGCAGCGACTTTACGGTTAGGTCACAAAATATCTCAAAAATAGTGGCTTCTACGAGGTAGGCTGCGCCTAGCTTTGGTTTTCTGCGTGTTGTAAGTTCATGATTATTATATTGTAAATATTATTGTCAATATTGAATGATTATGATTTAGATCATTAATTTGATAGGTTTTATCCATGATAACGATAAATACAAACGATTATATTTTACTTTAGCCCAGGCGTATTCTATATCCTTAATTACTGCGTGGTTTTGTGTGATGAATAGCCACCATTCAGAAGTAAAGATGCAACAAAGATGGTGCATCTAAAAGGTAATAAGGAATAGATGATGAGTAAAAAATTAACTACAGCTGCGGGTTGTCCTGTTGCTCATAACCAGAATGTCCAAACTGCGGGTAAACGCGGTCCTCAACTTCTTCAAGATGTTTGGTTTTTAGAAAAAATGGCGCATTTTGATCGTGAGGTGATTCCAGAGCGTCGTATGCACGCGAAAGGTTCAGGGGCTTACGGCACTTTCACTGTGACTCACGATATTACTCAATACACCAAAGCTAAACTATTCTCTGAAATCGGTAAAAAGACGGATCTGTTTGCACGATTTACAACGGTAGCGGGCGAACGTGGCGCAGCGGACGCGGAGCGTGATATTCGCGGTTTCGCGTTGAAGTTTTATACTGAAGAAGGCAACTGGGATATGGTGGGTAACAACACGCCAGTATTCTTCCTTCGTGATCCTCTTAAGTTCCCAGACTTAAACCACGCCGTTAAACGTGACCCTCGCACTAACATGCGCAGCGCGAAGAACAACTGGGATTTCTGGACTTCTTTACCTGAAGCACTTCACCAAATTACTATCGTGATGAGTGATCGCGGTATCCCTGCGACTTACCGCCACATGCATGGTTTCGGCAGTCACACGTTCAGCTTCATCAATGCTGACAACGAACGTTTCTGGGTTAAATTCCACTTCAAATCTCAGCAAGGTATTAAGAACTTGTCTGACGAAGAAGCGGCACAAGTGATCGGTGATGATCGTGAAAGCCACCAACGCGATTTGCTAGACAGCATCGATAACCAAGATTTCCCGAAATGGACGTTGAAAGTTCAAATTATGCCAGAAGCTGATGCGGCAACGGTTCCTTACAACCCATTCGACTTAACTAAGATTTGGCCTCACGCTGATTACCCATTAATTGAAGTGGGCGAATTTGAGCTAAACCGTAACCCACAAAACTTCTTCGCTGAAGTTGAGCAGTCAGCATTCAACCCGGCGAACGTGGTTCCAGGTATCAGCTTCTCGCCAGACAAGATGCTACAAGGCCGTCTGTTTGCTTACGGCGATGCACAACGTTACCGTTTGGGTGTTAACCATCAGCACATTCCAGTGAATGCTCCTCGTTGCCCAGTACACAGCTACCACCGTGATGGCGCGATGCGTGTCGATGGTAACTTCGGTGGCACACTAGGTTATGAGCCAAACAACGAAGGTCAGTGGGCAGAGCAGCCAGATTTCGCTGAACCAGCACTGAACCTAGATGGCGCAGCAGCACACTGGGATCACCGCGAAGATGAAGATTACTTCTCGCAACCGGGTGACTTGTTCCGCCTAATGACACCAGAGAAGCAAGCGATTCTGTTTGATAACACTGCTCGTAACCTAGGCGGCGTACCAAAAGAGATTCAATTGCGTCACCTAAGACACTGTTACAAAGCCGACCCTGCATACGGTGAAGGCATTGGTAAACTGCTTGAAATCGATGTGAGCGAATTTAAGTCGTAATCAATCATCTTGATTCGTTAATTGAAAGGCCGTTGAGTGAACTACTCGATGGCCTTTTTTGATCTCGCTGAATATCAAGTAACCCTAAGCCATTGAAAAATCTAACAATCTACATTGATAGTTTTTACCTATCGAATTGATAAATCTATCCCATTATCTTTGTAAGAGTAATGGGATTATTCTACGACTATCAGTTTATAAAGTAGAAGAGTTTGAGATGAATAAGAGCGCATTAATCGTTGAAGGTGGAGCAATGAGAGGTATTTTTGCTGCTGGAGTTTTAGACGCCTTCATGCAAGACGATTTCCGTCCTTATGATTTTGCCATCGGCGTATCTGCAGGTGTGTCGAATCTGGTTGGCTACTTATCTCATGCACCAAAACGCAGTTATGATGTGATCACCACGATGGCGACGGATAAAACTTTCTTTAATCCTGCTCGCTTTGCCAAAGGCGGTAACTTGGTAGATGTTAAATGGTTATGGAACGAATCCAATCAACGTTATCCGCTCGATTGTGGTGAGTTGTTTTCAAGTATCCCACTCATTGCTGCTGTCACAAATGTCGATACGGGCAGTGCAGACTACTACCATATTAAGCCAGAAAACCTTTCTAATGTTGTTGAAGCAACAACGGCTTTACCTATCGCTTACCGTGAAACTCCGTGTTTCTCTGGTGGCTGTTATACCGATGGCGGTGTAGCCGATTCGATTCCGGTTCGTGAAGCATATCGCCGTGGCGCACGCGATATTACCGTGATTCTGTCTCACCCATTGAGCTACCGAATGAAGCCTCAAAAGCACCAATGGATGCTGAAGAAACTATTAAAGAAATTCCCAAATATTGCTGAATCGATGGCGGTGCGTGCTGAAAACTACAACCAGTCTCTGGAGTTCATTCGTAACCCACCCAAAGATGCGACCATTAAAGTGATAGCGCCGCCAGAAGCGTTCGCAGTAAAGCGTTTAACTATGGATCAAAGTACTCTTAATACAGGTTACGAGATGGGCGTCAAAGCCGGTGAAGAGCACCTTGCCATTCGAAAAGGCGTGTATGGTTTAGACACCGAAGATTGTCATTTCTGCGTCTAGGAACGTTTTTAGGATACTGGATAAACGACAAAGCCACGCTGTTCACTTCAGAATAGCGTGGCTTTGTATTTGTAGACCTAGTTTGTTTTTAACTCAGTCTGCTATTAACTCAATTAGCGATTAAACGAGTTCGTTACCGCTGGTGTTGCCAGCAAAGAAGGCATCAACACTGGTGAGCGTTGTATTGGCGATGTTGAACAGAGCATCTTTGGTCAAGAAAGCTTGGTGACCTGTGAACAATACATTGTGACAAGCAGATAGGCGACGGAATACGTCATCGACAATCACATCGTTAGATTTGTCTTGGAAGAACAGCTCTTTCTCGTTGTCGTAAACATCAAGACCAAGCGCGCCGATTTTGCTTTGTTTGAGCGCTTCAATCGCTGCGGTTGAATCCAGCAGTTCACCACGGCTGGTGTTGACGATCATCACGCCATCTTTCATCTTCTCAAATGCCGTTGCATCCAATAAGTGGTAGTTCTCTTTACTCATCGGACAGTGCAGAGAAATCACATCAGACTCTTGGTAAAGTTCGTCGAGTTCAACGTATTTAGCGCCTAACTCAACAGCTAACGGGTTTGGATATGGGTCATAGCATAGGATATTCATGCCTAAACCCTTCAGAATTCGCATCGTCGCTAGGCCAATCTTACCCGAGCCAATCATACCGACCGTTTTACCGTGGAAGTTAAAGCCAACTAACCCCTCAAGAGAGAAGTTCGCATCACGAGTGCGTTGGTATGCCTTGTGTAGTTTACGGTTCAAACACATCATCATGCCAACCGTGTGTTCTGCTACCGATTCTGGTGAGTAAGCCGGAACGCGAACCACTTGCAGACCAAACTCTTTGGCTGCGTCTAGGTCGACCTTGTCAAAGCCCGCACAGCGCATCGCGATTAACTTGGTGCGGCCTTGAGCAAGAATCTCTAACACGTCTCGCGATAGGTCATCGTTTACAAACGCACAAACCACTTCGTTGTCGTGCGCCATTTTTGCTGTTGTTGTGGTGAGTCGAAAATCGTGAAAATGAAACTCAGCGTTGAGTTCGCCTTTTGCCAGTTCGAATGATTTTTCGTCGTATGATTTTGAGCTAAAAAAAGCAATGTTGAGCATGGCTTCCTCTCTTACCTAAAATATAAATAACCCACTAATTCATTCTCTGAAACGTGATTAAAACAAGGGCATGTTGACCTTTCGCGGTTAAGTTTTGTTCGAGATAAAATCGTTTTAATCGCGACGAGAGGTTTGCCGCCTAGTCATTCTAAGCAAAACCCTCTCAACAAAGAGTAAAACGATTTTAGCCGAACCCTTCGGGCAGTGTTTGTGGTTCCTTTCTACAGCGTTATCGAATTCTCATGTAGGCGAGCTACACGTCGAATTCTCTGCCTTGTATAAATAACCCACAAACGGCTGCAAAAATCAGCTCGATAGGTCAACATGCCCTACAACTCTGTTCAGTGTGCTAGAGTTTTTTTCTCTTGTCTATCACCATTAGTCATTGTAATTGCTATGGTTATTTGATCTTTTGTCTTCACTTATTGAACATTAAAAATCACATTACGAGGTTGCTTGCTTATAAGTTCATCAATATTGAATGAATCTTACTTTCGGGTGTGGAACGTTGAATTTTCCAGTGTGACGGAATACGTAAATGACTCATATAAAACCTCTTCTCTAACTGTTCTTTGAAAGTTGTGCTTCTGTCTAACGAGTGGCGGTTGTTATTTACCAGTAGTTCTCACTGCTGAATTGACCGGGTTTTCTGCGTAAGTGCTTTTCGAAACCTAAGCTAGTTAGCGCTTCGCTTGTGTCACGAACCATTTGCGGATTGCCGCAAAGGTAGAAAAAACTGCGGGTTTGATTGAAAGCGACAGACGCGGCTTGCTCGAGGTCGCCTCCAAGTAACAAATTTGGGATTCGTCCGCGCAAAGTTCCGGTAACTGATTCTCTAGAAATAATTGGCACATATTTAAGTCTCCCTTGAAAGTGATTAACGAGTTGAGTGATACGATCTCGATAAGTCAGGTCTTGCTCTGTTCTTACAGCATGCACTAGAACCAGATTCTTGAATGAAGAGGCTTTGTCTGAAGCCAACTCATTTTGCTGTATCTGCATGCTCTCAAGTATTGAGATAAATGGGCCTACCGCGGTTCCGGTTGAAAGCATCCATAGATCGTCGGCGATCTCTGGGATCTCATCTAAGGTCATAAAGCCACTTGGGTCTTTGCCGATAAAGATGTCATCGCCCATCTTCAACTCATGAAGTTGAGGTGAAAGCTGACCGTTCTGATCCTTAATAATCAAAAATTCCAGATGTTGATGACCTTGTTCGTGCTCTGGCGCGTTCACCATCGAATAGGCGCGTCTTACGAACTCATCCTCACTGTTAAGTAAGCCAAGTTTCGTGAACTGACCTGCCTGATAAGAAGAGACAGGTGCACTAACCTGGAGTGAGAACAATTGATCTGTCCATTCTGTTTTGTTTAGGACTTTGCCTGTAACTAAACCATGAGGAATATCTGTCATATCATCCACCTTTAAGAAGAGAAGTTATCTCATTAAGGATACTCAACTATTTACACTTTAGAGTTGCATGTACCACGCCAATAATGAGAATGCTTATCAATACTGATTGAAGGTTAATTATTGGGTCGAATGTTGTCAAAAAGACAACATACTATTTGAGTCCAAATGACTCGTGCATGTGTTTTGGTTTCGTTTTAATAGACTTTAGCTGGTTGAACATCGTTAACATAGGTTGAGTGGTTTGACCCCTAGGATATTCAATCAATTACTGAAGAGAATAATTTATAGATGCGTATAATGGCGGCTTTCGTTCTCAATATAACTGTGTTTTATGCTTGATAATCTTCGTATGGCCTTGAACGTATTGTTCGTGACCATTAATACTGCATTCACCGCATTGGCTGTGAGCCTGTTTGCCCTAATCAAACTTATTTTGCCAATTTCTGTCGTTCAAAAATCATGCACTCGCTTAGCTAACTTCACATTCTGGTGTTGGGCTTCTCTTAATTTATGGATGTTGAACGCCAATAACGATATCGAATGGCAAGTGGAAGGGGGGGAAGATATTTCGACCAAGCAGTGGTATTTGATGATGTCTAACCACCTAAGCTGGGCAGATATTGTGATTTTGTCTTCAATCCTAAAAGACAAAATGCCGATGACGAAGTACTTCTTGAAACATGAATTGTTGTACGTACCATTTGTTGGCTTGGCCTGCTGGGGCTTAGATATGCCATTCATGAGACGCCACTCTCGTGAGTTCCTATTACGCAACCCAGAACGCCGTAATGATGATTTTAATGCAATCAATAAAGCGTGTACTAAGTTCAAATTAGCACCGACAACATTGGTTAATTTTGTTGAAGGGACTCGTGCAAACCACGAGAAACTGGCGTCAGCAAAGACCCCTTATCGCCACTTATTGAAGCCGAAAACTGGGGGCGTGGCATTTGCTTTATCTGCAATGGGCCCAATTTTGGATGGCATCGTGGATGTGACCTTAGCTTACCCTGAAAACCAAACCTCTCCGTTTGAAGATATGCTGAAGGGCAAAATGACTAAGGTCGTTGTGCGTATTAAATTGCATCCAATGGATGAGAACGTGAACGGTAATTACTTTGAAGATAAGGCTTTTAAACGTCGCTTCCACAATTGGTTGAACAGCACGTGGAAAGAGAAAGACGTCTACCTTGATACGGTTTATGGGGTTGATAAGCCTTCTGAGGTAGAGACAGTTGACGAGCCTGATGTGGCTTATAAGAAACAAGAACAGTAAGCTAAAACTGAATCGATAGCATTAATAAAGCCGATAGCTCATTGAACTATCGGCTTTTTTATTAATTTGACTTTCTTAATATTCAAACCATTAAGTTAGTACTTACTATGGCTTAACCGCCTGGTAAGCATCAATAATATGCTTTACTTGGCTAGGTTTGCCTTGCTTCTCTTGTCCTTGATGGATACGTAAGTAGTGCTGCAATGTTTTGGCTTTGTATTGCTGTGATACCTTCACTTGTTCATCACAACTTGGTGTCCAGATCTTGTCACCGACGTTTGATATCTCGCTAACGGTTTGGCTCTTTTCTGAATCACCGCGACTATTACTCACCAATAAAATCTCGTAGTAACGACGGTTCTCTTCAATCAACACTTCATCAATAAGACCAAAATGGATCGCCTTTAAATGGCTTCTCAACTCGAATTGCTGATGCACCGGACAAAGCAAGAAATCGATCGCTTTGTCTGGGTGTTGACGATGAATATCATCGACGAGCTTTTGAGTAAGATCGCCACCGACGCCCGCAATAATCACCAGGTGTTTGCCAGTATGTTTCTCAAGCGGGATAGCGGCGACATCCATACAGTAGACTTGCCATTGGCTAGTCACTTTCTGTTCTGCTATTGCACCTTGCGGAAAGTAACGCGTAAGTTTGCTTTCCAAATCGCTCATAAGAGACGGGACAATATCGACAAAGTGAAGCTGAGGTGCTTTGTTATCCGACAACAGTTGAACACC
The DNA here is from genome assembly GCF_041474095.1 of Vibrio sp. 10N.222.54.A3. Classification (NCBI taxonomy): domain Bacteria; kingdom Pseudomonadati; phylum Pseudomonadota; class Gammaproteobacteria; order Vibrionales; family Vibrionaceae; genus Vibrio; species Vibrio sp. 10N.222.54.A3. Next base: position 11,491 of record NZ_JBFRTN010000117.1, on the reverse strand, counting down.
CAAGAAGCCGTGATCACAACAACAGTCCCAAATATGTTGGTAGTCATTGCTGACAAGGGAATGGAGAGTTTGCAGTCGGTTACTTAGCTTCATAAGGCTCGTGTCGTTAGAAAAGGGGTATTGTCGTGTTGAACGCGCATTGTAATGACTTTCCATAAAAACAAAAGCACCTAGGGTATGAATCCTAGGTGCTTTGTAGTGGCTACAGAAATGTAAGTATAGGTTTACGATGCTTTGGCAACGGCTCTGATATGGCCTTCCACTCGGTTCTTACCAAGTTGTTGCGCGATAAGTTTCGCTTGTTCCGCCAGCGCTAAAGCTGAGTCTGTTTCACCCTCTATTTGCGAGTATCCCACGCTAACCCCTAGCGATAAGGTGATATCTGGAGTGACGATGGTTTTCTCCGCGATTGCGACTCTGCACTGGTCTAGCTGGAATTTGGCATCTTTCACATCATTGGCTTTGAATAATACTGCGAACTCCTTTCCTCCAACACGAGCCAAGCAAAGTCCCTTTGGCTTGGGGAAGTAACTGCGTATCGATTCTGCAGTCAGCTTGATCATCTTGTCGCCAACCGCTTCACCGTAGGCTCGGTTTACGTGGTCGAAGTTATCGATATCAAGCAGAGCGACATAGGTATCGGGCTCGCTCACGTAGTTTTCGATGGCGATGCTGAAACTGCTCTTATTGTCTAACTGCGTCATCAGATCTTTGCTGCTCAATTGATGTTGAAGCAGTAAGTTAGACAAAGAGACTTCAGTGTAATCACGGATCATTCGTAGAATACTCTGGCTGATCGGTAAGTTTACGTTTACGTACAACACTGCGATCAACTGCTGACGAGAGTGCAAAGGAATACAGTAATGACGTTGGTGTATTTTGAGTTTACACGCCAGTGGATCGGCGTACTTACCACTTCGGTAAGCCATAGTGTCCGGTGTAAATCGCTCTGCAAGGGCTTTGTCACAATGTACCGTGGATTTGTTTCCGTGATAGTCGATGGTACTGAATGCGTGGTTCTCAAGCTGATAGAGACAGAATTGAATGCCTTTTTGGTAGGTGAAACTATCCAGTATGGATTTTAACTCTCGCTTAAAGCTTACAAGGTCATCGACTTTATTCAGTTGCGACAAGGACACGTTCAAACGATAAGCCAGATAGTTGGCACCAATCCACAATAGCAGGAGTGAGCCCAGTACTAAGCCCGTCAACGTAAATTGATGTGAGCTGGTTAAGATGTCATGGCGGTCAGTGCCCGCAATGAACACCCAATTTAAGCTGTTGTCTGCGTCAAATACCGATATTTTGAAGTTATCTTGATAGTAATATTCGTGCTTACCAACGGTTTCACCTTGTGAGAGTTGGTGGCTGATCCCTGCATGGAAGCTGATGGATTTAGAACCGATACGCTGTGGATCCGGGTGGAATACCAGTCGCTCTGTTGCTCTGTCTACAACAAATACATAGCCATTATTAAGCGTTTTTAAATCTCTTAAACCTTGCGTGGTATGCATTAAATCAAACTCAATCCATATTTCTTCGTTGAGCTTTTCTGCAGTGTGTTTAACGGCGAAAACCCATCGTCCATCGGCTTTTTGGTAAACGGAAGAGATGTAAAAATCTTCTACAACACCGTCTATTGAATGCCATTGTATTGTGGCGATTTGTTCATTGGAAAGAGGAAGGCCACGAGTGGAGACATAATGTTGGGAGTTAGGTTGGTATCGAACGATATCGGAGAAATTTGGTGTTCTTCTTAGAATATTATCACTCAATTCTCTGAATTTTTTATCACCGATTGGAGCCGTTTTAGGCAAGCCTAGACTGGTTTCTAAAAAATAGAGTTTGCCGAATGTGGCTTCGATGTTGGAACGAATGGTAGAGCTTGCGATACGAATGTTTGATGATGATTGTTCTGTTGCTGCTGTTTCTACTTTTTCAAGCTGAGTCATAGCAAGATAGAGCATCCCTCCAGTTAATAAAATAATGTATGGTTTAAAAAGCCGAATTAATGTTTTAGGTAAAGCCATGATATCCAAAGACGTTATAGATTCATTTTTATAGTACGGCAATACTAAACAGTTTCATTAACCACATCAATGCAAATGATTCCATATGGATGAATGATTTTTATGATATTCAGCTAACAAAAAAGCCAGCTGCAAATATAACTGGCTTCTATGGTTTTCGGTGTTTTATTAAGCTGACTAAGCTTTTGCTTTAATCAAATCAGCCTGATCTGGCGAATAGTGCAAAATTGCCATCGAAGTTGGCGACAACAACATTTCACCTTCTGCATGACCGGGTTTAACGTTTCGCAAGTTGGTATCACAGATGGTTACCCAGTTTTGTTCACGGTCATTCGGTAACGAGAAACGTGCTGGCGCATTGGTTTGGTTGATAAGATAAATTAACTCGTCGCCATCTTTACCAATACCTAAATGCAAAGCGACTGAGCTTAAGCGGTTCCAGTCGTCATGCTCCATAAGTGTGCCATCGACACGGCTCCAGAAGATGCGGTTAGAGTTACGCTTTTCGCCACTGAATGCCTTAATAAACGGCACCATGTATTGCTGACGAGCAGAGATCATTTCAGATAACCAAGTCTTGAAGTAAGTCTTGCGCTCTGAATCTTCCCAGTTAAGCCAGCTGGTCACGCCATCTTGGCAGTAAGCGTTGTTGTTACCTTTTTGAGTATGAGATAACACATCGGCCGTCAAAATATGAGGAATACCAAAAGCAAACAGCAGGCTCGCCATGAAGTTGCGTTTCTGCTTTTCACGTGTTGCGATAACTAACAGGTTTTCGGTTTCACCTTCAACACCGTAGTTTTCAGAACGGTTATCACCATGCCCATCGCGGTTATTCTCACCATTTTCTTCATTGTGCTTGTGCTTGTACGAGACAAGGTCCTGCATGGTGAAACCATCATGATAAGTGATGTAGTTGACGGTTAATTTATACGGCCAGTGCGCAGCACTGTAGATGTCACGTGACCCCATCAAACGAGTCGCAAACTCTTTTAGGTAGCCTTGATCACCACGCCAGAAGCTACGTGTGATGTCTCGTAGTTTGTCGTTACACTCATTCCAGCCTAGCGGGAAATTACCCACTTGGTAGCCATTCGGACCGATGTCCCAAGGTTCTGCAATGAGCTTGGTTTCTTTAAGTACAGGGTCTTGAGCCACAGCTTTAAAGAATGCAGCCTCAGGGTTGTAGTTGTCACCTTCGCGCCCCAGTGTTGCAGCCAAATCAAAACGGAAGCCGTCGACTTGGAACTCACTTACCCAATAGCGAAGCGTATCCATCACTAAGTTGAGTGCTGGCTGGTGGGTGAGATCAACGGTGTTACCACAACCAGTAAAGTTCGCGTAATGGCAGCCATGTTTAATGTAGTAGCGGCTATCTAGCGCTTTGAGGTTGAAGGTTGTACCACCTTCGCCACCTTCTGCTGTGTGGTTGTACACCACGTCTAGAATGACTTCGATGCCATTTCGGTGAAGTTCACGAATGGCGGTTTTGAGTTCATTAACAGCGTCTTTTTCTGCGTAGCGTGGGTCTGGCACCATGAACAAGTATGGGTTGTAACCCCAATAGTTCACTTTATCCATGTCCAATAGATGAGGTTCATGCATGCACGCAGCAACGGGTAGAAGCTGTAGCGAGTTGATATTTTGTTGTTTGTAGAACGCAAGCATTTCAGGGCTCACTAACCCTAAGTAACGACCTTTAGTATTGGCAGCCACTTCTGGGTGCAGTTGAGATAGACCTTTTACATGCGTTTCAAAAAGAACGGTATCTTCGCGGCTAATGCGTGGCTTTTCTACATCTTGCCAATCGAAGGTGTCATCAACAACGACACATTTCGCCATAGCAAAGCTTTTTTCATTGGTATATGGCGTGACGTAATCGAGCGGTTCGCTTATTGCTTTGGCATACGGGTCTGAAAGCAGGATAGGGCCATTGTCCGTTTCGGCAATGAAGCCGTATTTTTGCCCCGCTTTAATACCATCAATAAAGACATATCTGATATCAGCGTATTCATTTTCCAATTTATAAGTGGTGAATTCGTCGTTCTCGTCAAAAAGAGCGAGTGAAAGAGATTTACAGTCAGGAGAATAAATAGAGAAGTTGCAGCCAGTGTTACCTAGCGTTGCGCCTAGCGGATAAGGGCGAGCGAGCGTTCTAGTCATTGCTTGATTTCTTGTTCGTTTATCGACATCAGTGAACTATAAGTAAAAAGCTTTGTCACAATAAGGTCAAGCAACTTCACAGATTAATTACGGTAAAAAAAATAATTCATCGATGAAGTTCAAATTATATATTTGAGCTAGATCTCACTTATGTTGAATAATTAGATCTGTGTGCTGTCTACTCCTCCTATATTAAGTGATCTACCTCTTTAAAACACCATTCTGTATATTTTCTACTCCCCTCTAGTCCCCCTTAATTAACTTAGGGGCGGAGGAAGTCAAACTTGTCATCCCCTCTTAATATTGACCCCGTTGAAACGAATCAGGGGAAACCCTAAACCTCTCTATCTTACGACTACCATTACTGCCTTTGGTTGCCGCAAGAGAGCAAAAATATAAAAACCTAAAATAAATCGTCCTTAATGGAGTTAAGAATGAAAAAAGTAAGTTTGATTGCTGTTGCAGTGGCAACTACATTAGCTGCTGGCTCTGCGTTCGCTGTAGATTTTAATGGCTACATGCGTGCTGGTACTGGTATTAGCGGTAACGGTAACGGCGACGTATCAGTAAATAAAAACGGTATTGGTCGTCTAGGTAACGAAAATGACAACTACTACGAGTTTGGTCTAGCTGAAGAACTAAAAACTGGCGAGCAAACGTGGCGCGTAGAATCTATGATTGCTCAAGGCAACAACGGTTCTAATGGTTGGGAAGACGGTGATTTCAACGTTGCACAATTTGCTGTTAAAGCTAAAGGCGTGATCGCTTCAGACAAAGAAGCAACGCTTTGGGCTGGTAAAACATACTACCAACGTAAAGATATCCACATCACTGACTTTTACTTCCTAAACACGTCAGGTACCGGTGGTGGTATTGAAAACTTATCTATTGGTGACCAGAAGCTTTCTGTTGCGCTGATTCAAGACGGTGACCACGACGAGTCTACAGGTTACATTTTTGATGCTCGTCTAGCGAACATTGGCCTATGGCAAGATGCATCTCTAGAGCTAGCATTAGCGTACAACTTTGCAACTGACTCTGATGATAAGAGTGAAGAAGCGGATGATGGCCTACTAGCTTCTGCGATCATTCACCAAGGTATGGATAACGGTTTCCACCAAACTATCCTTCAATACGGTACTAACGGTTACGGTGTTCAGGCGGCTAACTTCTGGGGTTCAGGTACATACTACGCTCGTGGTACTGAAGCATTCAACGATGCATCTGGTTTCCGTTTGATCAACTGGGGTGTAATGAACCTAGGCGAATCTTGGGAAATGGGTCACCAACTAGCATACCTATCTGGTAGCGACATCGGTGGTCAAGCTGCAGGCGTTTACACAAACAAAAACTTTGATATCGACCAGTACTCTGTAGTTGCTCGTCCAATGTTCAAGTGGAACGACACTATGCGTACTATCTTCGAAGCAGGTTACAATGCTGGTGAGAAAATTTCAGACAGCGGTTTAGCTAAAGAAGATTTCGGTAACGCTAAGTTCACAGTAGCTCAAGCTTGGGCTATGGGTGACAGCTTCTGGGCTCGTCCTGAAATTCGTGTTTACGGTTCTTACATCCTAGATACTGAAAACAAAGATGCATTCAACGGCGACGATACTGAGTACGTGTTCGGTATCCAAGCTGAAGCTTGGTGGTAAACACTTAGCTTAACCAATCCTAAACTGTCCTAATTCATAGCCGGCTCGCGTCGGCTATTTTTTTAAGGAATGTACGATTAAGTTGATCGTTCCCTAGGTGAATAGTTCTCTTTGTGGTAATTAAAGTTAGTAAATTTCTTAAAAAAATAACAAGAAGGAAGGGTTATGTATTTTAAAGCTCTAATGTTGAGTGGTTGTGTTGCGTTGGCCGGTTGTCAATCTGCACAAGTAGTCGAGCAAGTGCAAGTGGCACAGGCTGAACAAGTTAACTCTATTGCTGGTCTTCAATTTGCCCCGATGAAGCTTCCAAGCTCGGCAATTTTCGATGTAACACCAGACAGTCAAATTTTAAACTATCAGGGTATAAACAGCCCTGTAGTAGCGATCGAGCTACCAGCGGATCGCGGTGAATACTCTATTAAGATCACCAGCATGATCGGTGATACAGCATTTGTGCCGAATGCCGTGATTTACGATAAAAACGGTCGCGAGTTAGAGCGTTATGGCAAAGAGAGCTTCGAATACGCGAAGCCTAGGTTGCATTTGGGCAACCGTCTTGTTGCAGAAAATGATTTTTACCCACCGACAACTGCTGAATCTGTTTACTTAGTTATCTATACAGAGCAAGAAGATCTTGGTGGTTTTACTGATGTCATTCACCCTGCACGTTTAGATGCGGAAGGCCGCGGTAACTACCTGCCAGAAGTAGAAGACATCCCCGTTCCAAACGCGAATGTCGGTAAGATTGAAGTGACTATTGATAGAGTGGGCTTCTTCTCATTTGGCTCTAGCAGTGAATCTAACGCTAAACCAGCGGCAGCAGCTAAGGTTGAGACTATTCAACCAGAAACACAAACTTACTACCATAATGCCATTCAAGCAGCAGTAGACGCAGACAATATTCCCAAAGCACTTAGCTTATTAGATGAAGCAAAAGCCCTTGGTATTGAAGGTGCACAAGAAGCCTTTGTGCGAGCCGTCAACGCCAAGTAATATAGATAAAGGGTTCCTTTAAAAGTGCAATGCTTGTAAGTTAAGCATCGGTTAGCATCTTCTAAGGAACCCTATCGAATACCGCTTTAATGTATATGCTTTTTATTTGCAATGTTCAGCAACTTTCTCGCCTAAAGGGACTTCTGTATTTTCGCATTTTGATACGTGACCAGTAGTCGTTTCCCCTGCTTTATCCGTTTCCATATATTGATCAACATTACCGTTGCTTTCAAGTGTTTGCAGTGCCTGTTTGTGCGCGGCATTTTCAGCTTGTATTTGTTGCGTTGTTGCAGTGCTAGGAGTATGTGCCAGGGCGCGAGCAGCGTCGGTAGATTCTACAAGATCAGTGGTATTAGCCAAAGCCATCCCGCCCATCAATGCTGTAGTCACGATGCCCATTTGGATGGTTTTGATGATATGTTTACGGTTCATGGAAGTTTTCCTAATCAAAATTTAACGACACCGCAAACAACTGCGGTGTTTTGCTGTTGATAGAATATTACATCGAGAATTGAATGTATTTTAATCGTAATTGTAGGGCGTAACCCTTCAAAAAAGGCTGCCAGGATTAATTCTGTTCACTTAAGGGAGAGCGGCATTCCTACTATGATATATCGTTAAGATTTGGTTTTAACGGTTCTAAGGAATATCCTTTCCCTTTAGTTCTAAGTTTTCAGCCATGTAATCGAATGTAGGGTCTATAAAGTATGGTTGGAAATGCCCCGAATTTTAATGGGCGATGCAATTGTTTATTATTTGCTTAAATCTGCTGGGTTCAATAGTTGTAAAAAAGGGAGACTGACGTCTCCCAAAGGCTAGCTTTCGCTTGTTTTATTATCTGTTACTTGAACCTAAGCTTGGAGCTTAATTCTTAGTGACAGATACCACAGCTTTGTCTACATTGTCGTCAAGCTCGTGAATGGCATTCAAGGTGAAGGTGTAGCTGCCCGCTTCCGTTACGCTCAATTGGCAATTGCCACCTGTGCCAATATCGATTGACCCGCTTGCAAGCTCTACAGAATCGCAACCAAAGTTAGGTGTTTTCCAATCAGCATCTGCAAACTTGAAGCCATAGTTACCTGCTTCCAAATTGCCTGTTACAGAGTACACTCCATTAGCAACAAAGTTCATTGCCCAAGCATCAACAGGGTTCCAACCATTCATATCCCCACGAACATACACGGTTTTTTGGCCGTATGGCGGAATGCTCGATACATCCTTGCCAGAGTTATCAACAGGCAGACCAGCACCTTGTGCGTTACCTTGAGGTTGTACAAATACCGCTGTTGTAAGTGCCGGAACCGTGAAAGTCTCACCGGAGAAGCTTGCGCTCTTAACGGTCATGTCAGCCGAGTTCTTCTGAACGTAATGCAGTTCGAAACCCGTCGTGCCCTCAATTTTGAAAGATTTCTCTTCTGCTGTTGAGTTCACTACTGCGACGATGGCGTCGTAGTTTGTATCTAGATCTGCACCCGCTGACGTACCGTCGTCAATAGACATCACAATCAGGCCTTCGACTTGATCTTCGCCAACGTTACGGAAGTCGACACGCTTCATAACTTCGTCAGCTGTATCTAAGCGGAACAGTTCGCTTGAGCTACGGATCTTTAATAGCTCTAGGAATTGCTGCTTAGTCAGCTCAATGTCGTCTGAGTCTGGTTTAGCCGCGCTGTCAGCAATGATTGTTTTGATCAGATCCCAGTTTGCACCATCTTTATCTTCACGAGGTAAGCCAACATTCCAGTTGTTGTCCGTCCCATCAAACATGACGCGGTTGTACCAGTCACCAGAATCGTAAGAATCGCGCTGCATAGACTTAGATCGTAGCAGTTCAGAACCCATATGGATGAATGGTATGCCTTGGCCTAGCATCACGGTAGAAAGCGATACAGACTGCATACGCGCACGCTCTGCAGAGCTAGTACCAGTGGCGATCTTGTAAGCGTTGTTATCCCAAAGTGTTTGGTTATCGTGTTTGGAAACGTAAGAGATGTTCTCGGAAGGCATCTTGGTGTAACCAGCTGGCGCGCCGTTGTAATCAACGTTTTTACCCAGTTTGGTATCGCCTTTGTAATCAATCAGTACGTATTCTGCGAGGTTACCTGCCATACCTAAACGAACAAGGTCTTGGTTATGTAAACGACCATTGATCGAATCTTGATCAACTTTGGTTTCTTCGTTGGCAATCGCTGCGTTACCAAAGCCTTGGTTAAAGCGAAGTGGGTGGTTCCCTTCTGAGTCGACACCACCATCGAATGGGCTACCACCACGAACGGCGTCACGCAAACGGTCTGAGAAGGTACCGATTTCTGTACCTGCCATGTTGATTTGGTTCGCTTGATCGAAGCGGGCGTTGTTGGCGACTTCACCAAAGTCCCAGCCTTCCCCGTAGAACAGAGTATTCGGGTCGATTTTGCGCACTTCTTCCAATGCTTCGACCATTACATCTTTTGGCTGGTGGCCCATCAAGTCAAAACGGAAACCATCCACTTTGTAGTCGTCAGCCCACACCTTAAGTGAGTCGACCATCAATTTACCCATCATCAGGTTTTCGGTCGCAGTGTTGTCACAACAAGTCGAGTTTTCTACGCCACCAGTGTTGACGTTAAGACGGTGGTAGTACCCAGGGACAATCTTATCCAGTACCGACTTATCGTTCACACCAGACGCATTGGTGTGGTTGTATACCACGTCCATGATCAGCTTAAGATCCATGTCGTGCGTAGCTTTGACCATCTGACGGAATTCGAGAATACGCTGAGAACCATTAGGATCGGTCGCGTAACTTCCCTCAGGAACTGTGTAATGGAATGGGTCGTAGCCCCAGTTGAAGCTATCAAGCATACGAAGGTCATTCATTAATGCTTGTGCGTCACCCGTTGAAGGGTCATAACCATCGAGTACGTCTTCGATGACTTTGTTTTCGTCTTCGCTTCCACATAAGGTAGCTGTCGGTTTTACATCACACAGTTTTCCTACGGTGTCGGTGATATCAACACGGCTCGCGGCATCTTCATCGACGGTAGCGATATCAAATGCTGGTAAGATATGCAGCGTAGTTAAACCTGCTTCTTGGAGAGCTTGTAGGTGTTTGACCGACTCACGATCGGCTTCTGTAAGAGCGAGGTACTTGCCATTTAGGCTAGCTGTGCCGAGCTTATCGCTGAAACTAAAGTCACGTAGGTGTGATTCGTAAAGTACGTGGTCTTCGTCTTTCTCTACGGTTGGTCGTTGGTAGTTGTCCCAGTTCGCTGGTTTCAAGGTTGAATCATTCAGGTCAATCACTTGAGAGTATGCTGAGTTCTTTGACAAACTGAGAGAGTATGGGTCTGTCACAAGGCGAGTTTCGATATTGCCTGTGGTTGGGTGATAAACCTTCACTTGGTAACGGTAATAACTGTTCACTGCATTAGACACGGCATCAGTCGCCCAAATGCCTGTCTCAGTGTTTTCCGTCATCGGGATTACTTGTGAACTTAGCAGATCTTCACTGTATAGAACGAGTTCTACATCTTGCGCGGTTGGTGCCCAAAGCTTGAAGGTCGCCGCACTGCCTTCAACAATTGCGCCTAGTTCTTCAGCCATTGCATTACCAGCATCTTCGCTAGCAAATACCGCATCAAGCACACCAGGTTTTTGAACCTCAGTTGAAGAGATAACATCGCCATTGGCATTGTAGGCAACAAAAATTATCTGAGATTTTAAAATAGTGCGAAGTGTGCTGTCGTCAACATCGATAGCTAGGGCAGGTAAGCTTGCAAGGTGTCGGAAACGCTCTTTCAATTCAGAAGATAGTTCTCCGTCTTTGCTTAGTTCAATTGCAGTTCCACCGACAATCTCTTTGTCATCGTTCATTGTGATGCTGTTGTCTAGTGCATAGAAAAGCTTCACAGAGTCTGCATTGCTAGCCGCTTCCCAACCAATTGTGGTTGCATCTAGCCAGTGTGCTTTTTGACCATCAATATTGACTGGTCGCTCTGAAATAGGGTCGTAGTACAACTCGCTGCTGCCATGGAAACCAAATACGCCTTGTGAATCGCCAAGCTTAGTTAACTCGACTTTAGAATTGGCACTGCCAAATGCTTTCTCATCACCATTGTGCAAGATGAAGTTCATGCATTTGTGTGGGTCAGAGGCATCTGGGTCAACTTTCAACACATAATAGGCACCGTAAGTATCGCTGATACCATCATATTCGTAAGGGCTGTTCCAGTCGGTTCCGGTTTCACTTAATCCCATGCCGACTAAATCTGTGCTGGTACAGCCTTCACCATTCCAAAGGTGCAGCCCCCAACCGTCGTAAGTTGAGCCAGATGAGCTGGCAGCGGCAACATCGCGTTTGTAGTAAATAACGACTTCGTTTTCAGCTGCAGGGTATAAACCACTGTTGCCAGGGGCTGTACCGTTGTCGCTATCATTATCACTACCACAACCCGCGATCAAAGTAGCGGTGAAGAGCGGTAACATTGCTTTGGCCAATGTAGAGCGTTTGAAGCTCTTCTTTTTGGTATTGTTGAAGGTATTTCGTAGAGAGATAATTTTATTAATATTTATGTTGTTCACGTTTTGATATCCATATTTCACTTTTTATGAAGATGAATATCCTAGCTTTAACCAAGGTCAACTATTTGTGATGGCTATGTATAAAGT
>NZ_JBFRTN010000116.1:0-30601 GCF_041474095.1 Vibrio sp. 10N.222.54.A3 | reverse complement strand
TCACTTCGGAAGAGGCGGCTATTTTAGCGATTTAATTCTCAGTGTCAAACACTTTTGAAAATTAATTTCTACTTTCTAAAAGTAGGAGCGAATTATCGCTTAAAGCTAGTTGCCTTACTAACATTCTGCGCTGAAGCCTTGTGGCGTCTGCCGTGTCAGTGAGGCGGCATTATAGAGATGTTCATCACATTGGCAAGTGTTTATTAAAGAAAGATGCAAAAATAACGATCACATGGCGAATAAACACTCAAGGCCTTATTTGTGCAAGTTTAACTACAGAGTACTTACAAAATAACCACAGACTTATCCACAATTGATCTAATTTTCATCCTAGAAAACAAAAAAGCTGCCTCATGGCAGCTTTTTAAATGGCAACGAGTCTAAATCCCAGAACCATATTGCTCTCCATCATCTTCATGGAGACCACATTCGCGTTTCAACCCATTAAAACGAGTTTCCTCTTCAGTCATACCCGGTTCCCACTTCTTAGTTGTATGTGTATCTCCAACAGAAAGGTAACCCTGCTCTCGAAGCGGGTGATAACCGAGACCATGCTCTTCTAGGTAATAGTGAACATCTTTATTCGTCCAATCGATTACCGGCAAAAATTTAAACACACCATTTTGGATAGATAAGATTGGCAAATTTGCACGCGATTGAGATTGCTCTCTTCTTAAACCGGAAAACCATGTCCCAGCCTCGAGCTCATCCAACGCTCTTCTCATCGGTTCAACTTTATTAAGCTTGTTGTACTTCTCTATCCCTTCTATACCTTGATCCCAAAGTTTTCCATATTGCGCTTCTTGCCAATTAGGGCTCTGTTGGGCGCGAAATACTTGAAGGTTTAGAGTCAACTTCTGACTTAACTCATCAATAAAGCGATAGGTCTCCGGAAATAGATACCCTGTGTCAGTCAAAATAACCGGAATATCTGGTTTTGCTTGGGTCACTAGGTGCAACATCAATGCTGCTTGGATTCCGAAACTAGAAGACACAACATGTGTCCCTTCTAAATTATCTAAAGCCCACTTAACTCTTTCTAATGCGGTTAGCTGCTCTAACTCTGCGTTGATTTGTCCAAGACGAAGTATTTGCTCCGTCTTAGTCAATGCGAGTAGCTCTGCTAACTTCAATTTTGAAGCGACAGAATTATGCATGCAGATCCCTCTTGGAAATGATCACCTCTTCGATGATGCCAGCTCGGATTGTAAAATCACCGAACCCTTCTTTGTCGTTGCGTTCTGTAGCCCAACGTCCCACCAGCGCATCAATCTCTTCTAAGATCTGAGCTGATGTGATGTTCTCTTTATACATCTTAGGGATACGAGTTCCGGCCTTGTTGCCACCTAGGTGCATGTTGTAACGCCCCGGAGCCTTACCCACTAAACCAAGTTCAGCCAACATTGCACGACCACAACCGTTTGGACAACCTGTGATTCGAAGGATGATGTTATCTTCTTCTGGTAATCCATGTTTTTTCAGAATGTCTTCAACATCCGTTACAAACTCAGGAAGAAAACGCTCAGCTTCTGCCATTGCTAAAGGACATGTTGGGAATGCCACACAAGCCATTGAGTTTTTACGCTGCTCGGAAACGGCATCATCCATCAGACCATATTGACGCGCCAGTTTTTCAATCTTGGCCTTTTGACTCGTCGACACACCCGCAACAATTAGGTTTTGGTTTGCAGTCATGCGGAAGTCACCTTTGTGGATCTTCGCTATTTCAGCAACACCTGTTTTCAGAGCTTTACCCGGAAAATCAAGTAAACGACCATTCTCGATGAATAACGCCAAGTGGTGCTTACCATCAATGCCTTCCGCCCAACCAATGCGATCACCACGGCCAGTAAACTCATAAGGACGGCTTTCAGAAAATTCTACGCCTGCACGCTTTTCTACTTCTGCTTTGAATACATCAATACCAACACGGTCTAGTGTGTATTTGGTTTTTGCATTCTTACGGTTTGAACGGTTACCCCAGTCACGCTGAGTCGTTACCACCGCCGCTGCTACATCTAACGTTTTATCTAATGGCACAAAACCAAAGTCGTCAGCTTTACGTGCATAAGTAGAGGTATCACCATGTGTCATAGCAAGACCGCCACCGACTAACACATTAAAGCCCACCAGCTTTCCGTCTTCAGCAATAGCAACAAAGTTAAGATCGTTAGCATGGACGTCCACATCATTTTGCGGAGGAATGACAACCGTCGTCTTGAACTTACGCGGTAGGTAGTTGCTACCAAGGATAGGTTCTTCATCCGTTGTTTCTAGTTTTTCACCATCTAACCAGATTTCTGCATAAGCACGAGTCTTCGGTAATAGATGTTCACTGATCTTTTTCGCCCACTCGTAAGCTTCTTGATGAAGTTCAGATTCAACCGGGTTTGTCGTACATAGAACATTTCGGTTTACATCACCCGCTGTCGCAATTGAATCAATGCCAATGCTATTTAGCGTTTGGTGCATCAACTTAATGTTCGGCTTCAAGACACCGTGGAACTGAAACGTTTGACGAGTTGTTAGACGAATTGAACCGTAAGAGGTACTTTCGTCTGCGAACTTATCAATCGCCAACCACTGCTTAGGGGTAATGATGCCACCAGGCATACGAGCACGAAGCATGACGTTATGTAACGGTTCGAACTTTTGTTTGGTACGTTCGTTACGAATATCACGGTCGTCTTGTTGATACATACCGTGGAAACGAATCAACTGAAAGTTATCAGCAGTAAAGCCACCTGTTATGCGGTCTTGGAGATCTTGTTCAATCGTACCGCGTAGGTTATTACTTTCACGCTTAAGACGCTCATTGTCAGCCAAAGGTCCAAGTACTTGACCTAGCACTTCTTGCTCTATTACTTGCTTGCTCATTAGTACACATCCCTTTGGTAACGTTTCGCTTTACGTAAATCATTAATATATTGTTCAGCTTGCTCGCGGCTCTGGTTGCCATGCTTTTCCGCTATCGAAACTAACGCTTCATGAACATCTTTAGCCATTCGAGTCGCATCGCCACAGACATAGAGGTACGCGCCCTCTTGCAGCCATTGCCACACCTGCTCTGCTTGTTCGATTAAACGGTCCTGAACATAAACCTTTTCTTTTTGATCACGGCTAAAGGCAACATCGAGCTTAGTTAGCGCGCCAGACTTGAGGTACTTTTGCCATTCAACTTGGTATAAGAAATCTTGAGTAAAGGTACGGTCACCAAAGAACAACCAGCTTTTTCCTTCAGCATCATTGTTTTCACGCTCTTGAACAAAACTGCGGAACGGTGCGATACCGGTACCCGGGCCGACCATGATGATTGGTGTATTGTCGTCTTGTGGTAATTTGAAGTTATTGTTGTTCTCAACAAACACCTTCACTTCACCACCCTCTTCAAGACGTTGAGCTAAGAAGCTAGAAGCTCCGCCTAAACGAGACTCTTCGCCTTTTTGGTATTCAACCAAACCAACCGTCAAGTGAACTTCTTCATCTACTTCTGCTTGGCTTGATGCAATAGAATAGAGACGCGGTGTCAGCTTACGTAACAGGCCGATTAACTCATCAGCCGATAGCTTAGTTTTCTTCTCAGCTAAAACATCGACAACTTGAGTATTACCCGCGTATTCACGAAGCTTGTCTTTATCTTCCACCAGCTTGATTAACTTCTTGCTGCCCGATAACTCAGCAAACTTAGTCACAAGTTGAGGGTTTGAAGTGGTAATCTCAAATTTACTCACTAGCGCACTATGGATAGATAGATTCTCACCATCGACATCGACACTTTCGATACCCGATAACCCAACCTTAGAAAGAATCTGATTTGCGAGCTCCGAACTGTTTTCATACCATACGCCTAGCGCATCGCCGGGTTGGTAGGTAATGCCCGACTCATCAAGATCAATCTCGATATGACGAACATCTTTACCCGAGTCACGACCCGTGATCTTTTGACTGGTTAATAGTGTCGCTGTATATGGATTTTGTTTGGTGTATTGCGAATGACCGGCAGCTGCTTGGCCTACTGGCAACTGAACGATATCAGCCTCGGCACCTGTCGATAGCGTTTCTTGAACTTGTGATAACGCTTTAGCGCGCCATTCCGTTGCTGACTCTTCGTAATCAACATCACAATCAAGGCGATCGACAAACGATTTCGCACCAAGCTTAGCGAGGAAGTTATCGAAGTCTTTAGCCGTTTGGCAGAAGAACTCATAGCTTGAGTCACCTAAACCAATCACACCGTATTGTAGGTTTGATAATTTTGGCGCTTTCTTCGATTGAAGGAATTCATGCAACTCAATCGCGTTATCAGGGGCTTCGCCCTCACCATTGGTTGAAGCGACGAAAATGACGTGTGTCTCTTTGGCTAAGTTCTTACCTTTATAATCACTCGCATCGAAAAGCTCGACGGCGATACCTAAGGCTTTTGCTTCTGCCTCGAGCGATTCAGCGACGCCTTTAGCATTACCGGTTTGAGAAGCGAAGATAATGCTGAGCTTACCCGCTGGCTTAGCCGCTACTGCAGCGGCCGCTTGAGCGATTGGGGCAGCAGCACCGACAGGCTGAGCTTGGCTCACTCCCCAAAGGTAACCACTGACCCATGCCAGTTGCTGTGAAGACAGTTCAGAAACAGTTTGCTGAAGATGACCCAATTGTTGGTCATTAAGTGGTGCTGCTAGCCCAGGTAACTCATTAGCCCCAGACTGTGCATTATTATTTTGTGAAGACTCTTTCTTATTTAAAGACATGGTCACGACATCCCTAATCATTGCGTGACGATAGATTAACCACTCCTTTTAATAACAAGAAAGAATAGAAAAGTATGTTTTATAACTTTTTGGAAGTAAAAACCGATTGAAACGCAAATTGACTTACTGGTTTTCAATACGCACTTGCTGAAAGCCAACCGCCATTGCCGATTTAGATGCTAGGTCTAAATCCGCGTAATGGCACTCTTCACCATGAACATCAGTAAGCAGAACAAAGCCACCTCCCATATGGCGAAACTCCACAACCCAAGACCCTTCTTGAATTGAGGGCTCTATGATCGCTTCAACTAACAGATTTTCTCTATATAAATTTCGTAATTCATTGAGTGTCATATTCCATCCCTTGCTTTGACCTCACAACATAGACCTTATAAGAATAGACGCTAATTAGCTCTCTGTATAAAGGATGGTCGAAAGTGATGAATGTGCTAACTAATTCCAGAAGGATATAACCAATAGATATAAAAAACGCCACTTAATAAAGTGGCGTTCTCAAAATTCGTTCTAAATTTGCTTTATATGGCCTAGAAGCGCACTTCAGCGCCAGCAAACCAGCCATCAACCATGACAAACTCTTTGCCAACCTCTGAAGAGAAGAACTCATCCGAATCTAAATCGATAACACGGTAACCACCACGCAGGGCAATTTCAGATTCTGATACTGGAATTCGGTACTGAACACCCGCCATCAAGTCAGTGCTCTTAATACCACTGCTATCACCAAACTCCATCGTACCGATGATATCGAAATTGGTCTCAGGAACGTTGATCTCTGCGTTGCCGTAGAAGCTCCAAGTGAATTCATCAAAGCTTGTTTGAGCGCCACCCGTTTTCGGTTCGATGTAATTCGAGTTTGAATACTGAGTAAACGTCACACCCGCATCGAAGTTCATCAGCTTGTGATCTAACAACGTGTAATAGAAGGTGTAATCGTACTTATCGAAAGCCAATGAATCTGCATCAACAGAAGTATAGCGAAAGCTAGCGTTTGGTAGCATCGGGGCATTATGCTCAAATGCGAAATACAACGAAGGTGAGTTAGAGTCATCATCTTGTCTAACTTCGTTTAGCTTTGTACTTCCCCACCACATATCGGCACCGACTTTAGCCGTGTAAGAAAACTCTTCTTCAGCAGACACTGCCGAGCTTAAAGATAGCATTCCCACTAAAGCAATTAATGGCATTTTATTCATTTGAGATAGCTCCAATTCCATATCGTAGTGCTAATTGTATGCACATTCATAGATTATTGGGGAAAATTCTACCACACATCTTAAATTCTAAAACGATAAACCGCTGACGAGTAAAGATTTGACGGCACGATGACCTTAGTAACGTCTCTGGTTAGAACTGTGTACAAAATTTTTGAAAAACCACACACCGATTGCAATCACGATCAACCAAGGCAGTAACTTAAACACGACGCCCATCATACCTAAGACCAACATGACTAATAACGCCACTCCGGTTGCAGCCAATACCGTCATAAACGTAATACCAGTGACAAGTAGAGTCGCAACGAAAATAAGAACAAAGATTAATTCAAACATAATGGTCTCCCTAATGAGTTAATGACCTATCTTTCCTACTTTCTAACATTGCAGCTTCCATACCAAGTGTGCCAAACCAATAAAACCCTTATTTATCAGATAAATAAAAAGCCACACATCTTCATGCGTGGCTTTTCAGAAACTTACAGTGGTAAATTTAGCCTCTAGTGGCGAATTTAACCTTAAGTTTTTAACTTAGAGGGAGCTTAAACATTTAGCTCTTTAGGGATCTTAGCCAATGCTGTTTGCATCACTTCAATACCTGCACCTTTCTTATGTGCGTTTTCACTGATGTAGCGACGCCATTGTCTTGCACCAGGCATGCTTTGAAACAAACCAAGCATGTGACGAGAGATGTGACCTAAACTTGCGCCATTTGAAAGTTCACGCTCGATGTACGGGTACATCTCTTCGACAACCTGTGAGCGCTTCTTAATTGGTGTGTCTAAACCAAAGATCTGTTGATCAACTTCAGCCAAAATAAATGGGCTATGGTAAGCCTCACGACCAATCATCACACCATCAAGGTGTTGCAAGTGCTCTTTAGTTTGCTCAAGAGTAGTAACGCCACCATTCACGGCAATCACCAGATCAGAGAAATCTTTCTTGATTTGGTATGCACGATCGTAATCTAGCGGTGGGATCTCACGGTTCTCTTTCGGGCTAAGGCCACTCAACCACGCTTTACGCGCGTGAATAGTAAATTGCTCACAGCCACCTTTTTCAGAAACCGTCGAAACAAACTTAGTTAGAAACTCATAAGAGTCTTGGTCATCGATACCGATACGCGTTTTCACGGTAATTGGAATATCAGTGACTTCTTTCATCGCTGAAACACAATCTGCCACCAACTCGGGCTCAGCCATCAAGCATGCACCAAATCGACCATTCTGAACTCGGTCTGAAGGGCAACCGACGTTAAGATTCACTTCATCATAACCGCGTTCACCAGCAAGCTTGGCACAAGCAGCAAGATCAACCGGGTTTGAACCACCGAGTTGAAGTGCAAGAGGATGTTCTTGCTCGTTATATTCTAGGAAGTCGCCCTTACCATGTAAGATCGCGCCCGTTGTTACCATTTCCGTGTACAGAAGAGTCTGCTGAGAAAGCAAACGGTGAAAGTAACGACAGTGGCGGTCAGTCCAATCGAGCATGGGTGCAACGGATAAGCGGTTAGCCGCGTATTTACTAGTATTGTCAGGTTTCATAAGGTGTTACTCGAAATCTATATACTGCATATATATACAGCAATTTGCTAGAGTTGCCCCAAACTCACCCTTTCAGTACGCATATAGTACGTATCGATGGAGTAGGACGAATGGCATCATTTAGCATTAAAAAAAGAACACTAAAAAGCGGTGAATCACGCTTCACAGTGGACATTGTAGTCAAAAAGAATTCGGCGATTATACACAGGGAATCGAAAACATTCAGGAACAAAGACGAACTTATTTTCCCGTATAACTCACGAAGTGTCAGCGCAGGCTTTCAACGAGTTAGGAATGAATTAGGTATAGAGGATTTGAGGTACCACGATTTACGAAGAGAGGGGGCAAGTCGGCTGTTTGAAAAAGGGTACTCGATTGAGGAAGTGGCACAGGTCAATGGACATAGAAACTTGAACATTTTGTGGCAGGTTTATACGCAACTTTTTCCGCATAAATCACACACAAAACCCCTAAAGTAAGGTCAATTTCACTTTGTTATCTTACGGTAAAATAACGTACAAATTAGTTGACTTTTTATCCTATGCAGACGAGAATCCATTTTGTACGGAGAGTGACCGTACAAAATTTTATTCATAAAATAGTTAACCAAATAGATAATATTCCATTTAGGTATATACATATAGTTGGAGTTTCCGCTGCGCGTTAAGGCGCAAGGAGTAAAAGATGAGTGCATTAAAAAAAGAGAGAGTTGAATTTCGCCTATCTGAAAGTGAAAAAAGCGCTTTAGAAGAAGCAGCGCTACTTTCAAATACTACAGTTAGTAAATTTGTATCAGAAACAACAGTAGCTAGAGCTCAAGAAGTTATTAGCGAGAGAAAAAGGTTACAAATACAAGCAAAGCAATGGGATTCTGTCATGGAAGCGTTAGAAAATCCTGCAGACCCTACAGAGCTGATGCAAGAAATTATCGGAATGTCATTGGAGGAAACTTGGACGGTAAAGATCAAAAATTAGAAGTCGAACGCTTTGATCCTGAAGCAACGTATGATTTTACGCAATTTGATTGTGGTGTGTGTTCGTTAAATGAATATTTAACGAAGAACTTAGCTAAAGAACACGAACGAAGGGTTTCAATCCCGCACCTATGTGTCACACAAGGTGAAGAAGGACAACCGAAAAGAGTTGTCGGTTATTTCACTTTAGCTAGCAGTTCGTTTGAAAAGAAACACATATCAAACAAAGAAAGACGTAAATTCCCCTATAGTTCAGTTCCTTGCATACTGCTAAGTAAAATAGCAGTATGTAAGTCTGTTCAAGGGCAGGGTCTAGGCAAGTGGCTTCTTGGTCGAGCAATCCGTCAAGCATTCCTTTCCTCAAGAGATGTAGGTGTATACGCATTATTTCTTCATGCCAGAGAAGGGCGAGAAGAGTTCTATATAAAAGCGGGGATGATCCGCTCAAAAGAACAACCTAATATGTTTATCTACTCTTTGAAGCAATATGAGAACAGTTTGAAGAAAAAACTGCTAAATTCATAAGCTTAATTAACTTCTCAGATAAGCGACCTATAATAAGGTCGCTTTTTCATGCTTGTAATCATGTTGAAGTTCAAACTTTATTTTGTTCTTTCAAGCCGAATTAATCTCTCATCCATCTTTTCCATCATCAGGCGCAGCCACTTCACATCTGTTTTGAGTGTGATACCTACACCTACACCGCTAGATAAGGCACTGACCACAGCGATTATTAGTGTTTGATACTCAGCCATTACTTAAACTCATTGCGTAGGGTTTCCCATAGGCCAAATACTATTGGAGCACTTGCGCCAATAATGCCACCGAATTGAACACCGTCTGCCGATACGCTCGCGGTGATAAGTTCAGGGTGACCAGCTACCAAAGCAGCTCCCGCGCCAAGTAACGCTAAACCCTTTTTAGTGGAAGGAGCAGATCATTTTCTTCTGTTCACTTTCTATGACGCGGACTTAAATAACCAACTTTTCAAGTTCGATTCGGTGAGAGGCTTTTCCTTTACTGTGCTTTACCCATAAACGCTTTGGTTGGTATCCATTGGCACGGACCTCAACATCATAATTACCCTCTGGCAATCGCATACCGGCTTGGTACCTAGGCTTAATATTCATTATTCGAACCTTAAAACCCGGTTGGTTCTGTGCATTTGAATTGATGTACATAGGAAACTCCGTTTGGGCTTCATTATTGTTTTTAGCTGAACTCACCGGTTCGCTCTCAGCACGCTGAGTTAAATAACGAGCAAAAACACCATCCAACTCCGCTACCGAATGCTCCAAAGAGGCAGAAAACCCATCAGTAATACGCATACTTTTGTCTATTTGAGCGCCAAGTGGATGAATCAACGGTTGAGTATGTATCACCCAACGAACGGCATAAGAAGCCGACGGAGATAGTGTGTCACTGACTTGCTCTAAGAAAAAGCCAATCGTTGAGTCCGTTTGAGTGTACTTGGATGAAAATACATTCACAGGCACAACAAGAATAACGAATATGACGATAAACGAGCTGCCTATATTCAGAGCCTTGCTCTTCAAGTTCGGTGCTGGCTGTGGTTTATGGTAATTCATCAACACGATAAATTTTCCTGGCAGCTTAAACACCGTTAGGACAACGAGAAATAGCGATAGTCCCATTGATATTGGCGGCACAATGATAGAACGCAATGCCGCTTTGCCTTGTTCAGCATAAGGGCCATCATCAGCAAACTGAGCGCGTGACGCCTCAATATAACCTAGCCAATAATCTCTCTCACGCCTCACATTTGGAACAATAACCTGTTGGTAAAATTGCTTATTATTCCACGTCGCCATCATGGGCTCGACGTAATAACGTTCGCCCATACGATTCTTTATTTGTTGCTGAACTTCGGCTACTTTTTGAAAATCATTCCAAGATAAGTTCGGTTCAATGTCGTAACCCCGCTGCTTTGCCTCGGCATGCCAACGAGCTTTGGTGTCCTTCATAACTTTGTTTCTGACTGCATTTTTAAACACGCTAATTTGGTTTATTTGCCAATTGGAGTCTAAATGGATCCCCTTTCGATGAACTTGAGTACGAACCTTACTTGCTGTTGTAGAGTGGGAGCGAAACTCCGACATAGAGTCGATTCCCATAGGATAACCGGTCTCTTTTAAGAACTGTTTTTGCCACACTGCCAGTATTCGTGGTGTGTAATGAGCGACACTATTGGTATACGTTTTATCTTGAATGGCTTCTCCAGCTTGCCCTGTCGCCTGCTCAATACCGGCTTGGATAACTGATAAGCCTAGAGAACCGAATGCTTCCCCCCAAGATGTTTCACCTTTCGTTCGTCGAAAGGTTTTCTCTAACCAATAATCCATCGGTTGGTGGGGAATCGAGTTATCTTTTAATAAGCGTTCATAGCGATCTTCAATGCGGCTGATACAATTGGCTCTTGAGCTTCCTTTGCGTTTATAACAGCGTTCTTTATCATCAAATAGGTCAAAAATAGGTTGTGCAACTCTTTGTGCTCTCGCCTCTGCTCTCGTTAAATAGGCCTTACTCGCCTGTTGATAATCACGATACCCCGTCGCGACGGTCGACTCGACCTCTTCCCACGCTTGATTGGCCTTTTGATGGCGAGACTCTACCGTCTGATTATACGCCCCAACATGTTTTTGATATTGATGCCACGATTGCTGAACTTCACTCCGTAATACTTTATAGTTCGCATAGTGCTCATCGAAATTGGCGTTTGCTCGATTTTGAATATAACGATCCAAAATTTGAACTTTCTTATCATCAATATGACTTAAGAATGCATCATTGCTGTAAACCAACCCACCGATCAAAGCGAGAAAAGTCATTTCTGACGACTCGGTACTCGCCTCTGAGTTATAAGGGATCCCTTCGATATTAATCGCATTCATCGCTAAACTAGATCGCAGTACAGAGGAAAAGAAAGCCTCCTGTCTCTGCTTTGCACTACTCGGTTCAATCAACCATTTATCTATTACCGCCTTTTGACCAAAAAAAACCGTTGGCCAAACCAAAGCTGTAATCACGACCAACGATGAAATAGCGCGAAACTTCGTCGTGGTCAGCCATCCTTTAAGTAGAAAATCCGCAACAATTAAAGTCACCCCGATCCCTGAGATGGTTCGGCCAAATAGCTCCGTTTTATGTAATTGAGCATCACTAACATCGATTCCACCCGCAATTTCAACCAACTTGGCGTTGAAAGCGACTTCAGGAAAAAGATAAAGAAGTGAACAAAAAAACAACAAAACAGCCAACCATTTCGGCTTCTTATTATTTGTGGTTATTACGTCCTGGCTAGGAACTGGTTTCATCTTAACGCTTCCATAATTTGTCTATCCCTGTTCTCATCAAACATCATTTTTCTGTCGGCATCGAAATGCTGATCGCATCGTTACTTAAATTTAAATCTTCATCTTGAATATCAAACAGCACTGCTGGCTTCGTGCTCTGCGTTGTTTGCGTTCTTTTTTTCACACCTTTCACGCTAGCAGGCTTGGAATATGACACACTCCTAATGAGACCTCGGTTAGTGATGTAATGGCCATCTTTGAGGTAATCTATTTGTTCATAGAGTCGGTGAAAATCAGCGTCATTGGGTAGGCCAGCAACGGTTTCGCCTGCTAACGTTGTGGGTTGGTAGCCATTTGATTGAACGACAAGCTGTGGAGCAAGCTGCTGACAAATAGAGAACTTACTGGTATCCATGATCGCCTCATCTGGCAGAGGTCGACCTGCCTTAGCTAACGAGACCAATTGATCTTGGTGGTAATCCGTTCCGTTAATCGTATAAGTCACCACCTTCATGCCTTGCGCTTTCGCACGGCTATAAATTGTGGCGTATTGTTGGTAACTTCTTATATCAACATGTAAGCCACTATTGGGACCAAGTATTCGTTTTACCGTTTTAGCGGAATGTTTGGGCTTATGCTTACGATAACGCCCCTCCATAGCAAAGGCGCGATCGATATTCTTTTTATTTTTCTGATAATAATCATCAGAACCCATGCCTCGTTTTGCATCCCGCTTAAACTGAGCAACCGACGCCGAATGAGGCTCCCATACATACCCAAGATAAACACTTGAATTGATTTCCCGCATTTTTTTCAGAACGTCCATATCCATTGATGAATAAAAATAGTTTCTATAGGGGAGACTTTGTCTGGCCATTTCGTCGAGTTTAAACAAATCTTCCATGGAGCCATCTGATGTTTTTATTTCAATATTAAGGGGTTGTTCAATCGTTGCGTAATGGTACCAATCATTCACGGCTTCATTGAAATAAGCGGGACGATACCCATCTAATGTTCCGTCAGGGCTCCTTCCACTCAGAGAGTTCCACTCACTACTCTTCATACGACTCACGCGATATCGCTTACCATCACTACGAGCGGTTGCTCTTCCTGTTTCTATGTCGTGATGTACAACCCAATCTTTATCACGCGTCAGCATCACATCAATTTCTGCTCCATCAAAACCACTTACCGCCGCCATTTGAATCGCATTACGAGAGTTTTCAGCATAATTAGAGCTGCCACGGTGGGCGATAACATCAATAGGGCACTGTCCTTTGATGTAAGAGATATCCCCTCCCATGGTTTGATAAAGATTGCGCGATTTTAACGCCAACTGCATATCACGAAACATTTCTCGCCCCTCTGCTGAGTTATGATTCGAGATTAGTTTTGCATCTGCAGGTAATCCAAGCCCTCGCTCCAAGGTTGGTTGTGGTGGTGTTACTTTATCTGTAGATGAACATCCCTGAATAAGAGCAATAGTAGTGACAAGCAGCCCTCTTGAAAGCGTGGTTACACGTGAAGGTGGTGAAAACATGAGATCCTTATCCGTTGGTAGCTTATATGTGACATAACTGGGTTTCACACGCTGAGCACGACAAAGTCGGCCTCCAAGCACGGAGACCGCAAAGTGCTAATATATGATGACTCCAACCATTGATTTCGATTGTTGATATGTTGTTGGAGTGGACGTATTTAATGGTTTAATTTGATTGAAAGCAAAGGCTCAAAAACTCATAAATACAAATCATGATTACATTATTTCATCAAATAATAATTGAATAAGCCCTTGTTCATCTGGGATGTCATACCCCTTTCGACATGGATAAGCCAAACCATCTGTGAAGTTCAAAAACGAAAAGCTATTGTCTATGCTTTCGCTCCCCTCTTCATCCTGCCATGGTTCAATAGTACTGTTCTGTTTAGTCACGATATAACCACACGAATTGACAGGCATCTCGGTCTTACGATTTAAGACTATCTTATGATTGGAATTATTGTAGTGATTTACTCGAATCTTACCGGCTAACGCTAGATATATCGCCCCTGCGGCGCCCAAAAGCAAAGTATGGCCGATAACTTTACCTGTCGCACTCGCTACGGCGATTCCAACATTAGCAGTCGCACTCGCGATGCTTTGACCTCGGTTTCCATAACGGTCTGTAGAATACACGTAATCCACGCTATGTTTTCTTTCAACGCGAGCACGTTGTCTGACAGGAGTATGGTTTATGTACTCTTGACCACCAAAAGCATCAAAGTTGTGTATTAATACCGGAACACAATGATAAGTTTCTCCATTCCAGTTCACTACACGAGCCTTCATTTGCCATGGATAATACTCTTCATCTAAATATTTCTTACATAAAGCTGGTAACAAATGGCTAAGTAACGCTGTGTTGTGATCGCTCTGCGCCATGTTGTACAGTCCTTGCGTTATTGATCGGGCCTGCTCTTGATCTCCTGATCTTGCGGCAACGATAAAGAGAATGACCTCGCCCCAAAAAGTATCGTTGATCAAGTAGTCAACCGGCAAATTATCGATTTCGATTAAAGCTCGTGGAACATCTTCATCGGACAAAGCCTCCAATACTGCAGACAAGTGATGCACGCGATCTTGAGGCTTTGCAATAGGTTCGTAATATGCGTCCCATCGTTCAACAAAGGTCTTCCAACGCATTATTTTTTTAAACTCCTCAGTTACTCCTTCCGTGGTGAGTAACTTAGGTTCAATATATTTTGCAATGTGCTTTTTATGACCGTCTCGCTTTTTCATCGCCTTTGTGTAAATTTTGCTATCAGACTTGAATAAGTGCAGTGCTAAACCATAGCTTTCATACCATTCACCAAGGTTAAGATGACTACTTTCTAATGAAGCTTTAGCCAAAGCGTCAAAATGCTTTTTCATTTTATTCCCTTCCAATTTGACGACTTAAATAAAGATAAAGGCGATGACTAAAATAATAGCTGCGGCTATAGCCAGTTTGATGTATAGCTCATTTTTTTTAACTCTTGGTTCTTCCACTTCTTCAAGCTTATCCCTCATGGCCTTAAAGTCATCCAAACGTTGTTGATAACGTTTTTCTCTTTGATTATAGATGGACAACAGTTTCAGAAATGATTCTTTGTTTACTTGCTCCACAGATTAACTCCAAGCATTTGAAATTAAATACTAAAACTCCAATACACCATGACAAGCTCATGTTGACAGGAGGGGTCAATAGTCTTCTTCTAGTCTATATTAGGCATCGATTTTAGCGAATAAGGAACAATATGCGATAAGAAATGTGATTTAAAACAGCACATTATTGTAAGAAAAATTAATTGAGCTAAATTGAACTCAAATGAAGATGTCATATCAACTTTACCTCATACTTTTTTATAAACCTATTCACCAGATCTCTAATTCAACCTCATTAATCAGTTATGCCTTGAGTCACACTGTCATTTTGAGTTACCTTGTCTTATTCAAAGTCGTGGGTCACAATACGCTCTGTACCTGACTTTAATAGAAATCATTGGCTCCCAAAACGTAGTAACCTAGAAATAAGGTTTGATTAGGGATGTCCGATTGAATGGTGAAAAATTTGGACCACACATTAATAGAGCAAGTTGAAGGGATATGCGCATCGCGAGGCGTTAGATTAACACCTCAAAGAAAGCGAGTGTTTGAGCTCATCCTCTCTAATAAAAAAGCCTCCAGTGCTTATGAATTATTAGAGCAGTTGAAAGTCAGTGAACCGCAAGCCAAGCCACCTACAGTATATCGCGCTTTGGATTTCTTGTTGGAGCAAGGTTTCATTCACAGAGTTGAGTCAACCAATAGCTTCATATGCTGCTGCTCTTGCAATGCCCATAAACATTTCTCTCAACTACTGATCTGCGATAAATGTGGCACAGTGGTAGAACTGCAAGACGATGCGCTTGTTACTCTACTCGCTAGTAACGCTGAGAAGCATGGCTTTCAATTGACGAATCATGTCATTGAATCGCATGGCATTTGCCAATCTTGCTCCTCCGAGATGAAAGAATAAGATTATAGAAGAACATTATGCGCGCTGAATTTGTAAACCCGTTTTTAGCTTCTTTGATGAACGTATTAAAAACGATGGCTTCTCTAGAATTGAAGCCACAAAAACCGAGAGTTAAGAAAGATGAAATCGCTCGTGGTGATGTATCCGGCCTAATTGGTATGGTGGGTACACAATCTCGTGGCTCTATGTCGATCACCTTTGATGAAGGTCTCGCTCTCGAAATCATGGAAAACATGCTTGGTGAACGACCAAACGGCCTCAACGAAGAAGTGACCGATATGGTGGGTGAAATCACTAACATGGTGACTGGCGGTGCGAAACGTATTCTTGCGGAAAGCGGTTTTGACTTCGATATGGCAACACCAATCGTGGTTTCCGGTAAAGGTCATACGATTCGTCACAAGTGTGATGGGGCAATCATCATCATGCCTTTCTCATCTCAATGGGGTAATGCTTTCATCGAGATCTGTTTCGAATAACAGCTGTTTATTTCTAGCAGTACTGAGTATCAACTCAAAGAAGGTTGGCATCATGCCAGCCTTTTTTATTACCTGCGATTTAACCAATGCTTGCTATACAGATACAAAAGCGCCAACCCGAAGGTTGGCGTTTTTTTGGTGCTATCAACTCAATTAAGCTTTAAGCGCTTTAAATGCGTTGATTAGACCGTTAGTTGAGCTGTCGTGAGACGTTACTTGAGCATCGTCAGCAAGCTCTGGAAGAATTTGGTTTGCTAGTTGCTTACCAAGTTCTACCCCCCATTGGTCGAAGCTGAAGATGTTCCAGATAACGCCTTGAACGAAGATCTTGTGCTCGTACATCGCGATTAGGTTACCTAAAGAGCGAGGGTTGATTTGCTTAACAAGAATAGAGTTCGTTGGACGGTTACCTTCAAATACTTTGAAAGGTACAAGCTCAGCCACTTCTTCAGCTGTTTTGCCAGCCGCTAGGAATTCAGCTTCCACTGTCTCTTTTGTCTTACCGAATGCTAGTGCTTCAGTTTGAGCAAAGAAATTAGACATCAACTTCTGGTGGTGATCAGATGCTGGGTTGTGGCTGATAGCAGGAGCAATAAAGTCTGATGGGATCAGCTTAGTGCCTTGGTGAATCAGTTGGTAGAAAGCGTGCTGACCGTTTGTACCTGGTTCACCCCAGATGATAGGACCAGTTTGGTATTCTACTGGATTGCCGTCACGGTCAACAAATTTACCATTCGATTCCATGTTGCCTTGTTGGAAGTAAGCCGCAAAACGGTGCATATATTGATCGTAAGGTAGAATTGCTTCTGACTCAGCGCCGTGGAAGTTGTTATACCAAATACCGATAAGCGCAAGGATGACTGGAATGTTGCTTTCAAACTCAGTTGAAGCAAAGTGGTTATCCATCTCGTGAGCACCTTCTAGTAGCTCAACGAAGTTATCGAAGCCAACAGATAGTGAGATAGAAAGACCGATTGCAGACCATAGTGAGTAACGACCACCAACCCAGTCCCAGAATTCGAACATGTTGTCAGTATCAATACCAAACTCAGCGACCGCAGTTGCGTTAGTTGATAGTGCTGCGAAGTGTTTAGCTACGTGTGCGTTGTCACCCGCTTCAGCCAAGAACCAATCACGTGCAGAGTGCGCGTTAGTCATTGTTTCTTGAGTCGTGAATGTTTTAGATGCCACTAAGAATAGCGTTGTTTCTGGGTTAAGAGGCTTAAGTGTCTCAACGATGTGAGTGCCATCTACGTTAGAAACGAAGTGCATGTTTAGGCGAGTTTTGTATGGCGTTAGTGCTTCAGTCACCATGTATGGACCAAGATCCGAACCGCCGATACCGATGTTAACTACATCAGTGATCTCTTTACCTGTGTAACCTTTCCACTCACCAGAAACGATGCGGTGTGTGAACAGTTCCATTTTTGCTAGTACAGCGTTAACTGCTGGCATTACGTCTTTGCCGTCAACCATTACTGGCTTGTCGCTACGGTTACGTAGAGCAGTGTGAAGTACTGAACGACCTTCAGTCTTGTTGATTGCATCACCACCGAACATTGCTTCGATTGCAGACTTAACTTCAGTCTCGTTCGCAAGAGCAAATAGGTGCTGCATAGTTTCAGCATCGATAAGGTTCTTAGAGTAATCCACTAAGATGTCAGAACCGAAACGAGTAGAAAAGCTCTCGAAACGCTTTGCATCTTGAGCAAACAGCTCTTTCATATCCATATCTTGAGCAGACTCAAAATGTGCCGTTAGAGCTTTCCACGCTTGTGTTTGCGTTGGGTTGATATTTTTCAACATGGTATCTATCCCGATGTTACTGTAGGTTTTATTCTAAACGTCACCTGGGTGATGAATAGAACCCCCGATTAGGCGAAAGTTTATATTTTTCTGTGATGACCAAACCGCGTCACCACTGAAAGATTCTTTGTAATTTTTTTTCACGACGTATTATGCCGCATATGAAGAGCTGTACCTTGAGATAAATCAGGATTAGATTTCCTGACAGAAGAATCGGTACAGACTCTAGCTCTAACATAATTAAATGTGAGCGATACCTGATAAATTCAAGTTCAAAAGATAGCGTTAAACCACTTTTTTTCCAAATACATTATAAAGGATGGCGTATGTGGATTCAGAAGACTATACACCTAAATGCACGAAAGCGTGGATTTCATCTCATTACTGATGAAATTGAACAACAGATACACGATATCAATTCTCTATCTGTTGGTTTATTACATCTTTTTATCCAACATACCTCTGCCAGCCTCACGCTAAACGAGAACGCTGATCCTACCGTCCGTACCGATATGGAGTCGCACTTTAATAAGTTTGTCCCAGAGCGAGCGCCCTACTACAGACACACCTATGAAGGTGATGATGACATGCCTGCCCACATTAAAGCATCGACACTTGGCACCAGTGTGACAATACCAATTAGCAATGGTCGTTTAGCTTTAGGAACATGGCAGGGCATTTACTTAGGAGAGCACCGAGATTGTGGTGGAAGCCGAACTGTGATTGCTACGATGCAAGGTGAGTAGACTGCTTGAAAACAAGATCTCCTTAATAAAAACAATATCTTGTTAATAAAAAAGAGTGGTGAGTTTCCACAACCACTCTTATAAAAATAGTATTTGGCCTACTGTAGGCCGAAAGCTTTAGAAGGGCTGATTGATCATGACCCTAAAGGTCCCTTCATCACCACCTCGCGCCAACTCAGCACGAACAACAATGCCTTCCACTTGGAAACGCACCGCGCCACCTAAGCTCCATTTCATGTCCGAGTGCAGTGTTTTGATGTCGTACTCATCGGCAACGCGCCCTAATTCAGCAAACGCTACCCATTGCCACCAAGGCAAATCGTAGTAGTTTATCAGTGGGATATCGCCAAGTGGTTGCCAGTCAGGAAGTACTCGGTACTCAGCAGAATAATGAACTGCAGAGCGACCGTGATAACGACCTCCGGTATAACCTCGTAAACGATACAAGCCACCCAATCGAGCTTGCTCCGTTTCTGGTGGGCGAGCACAATCTTGCCCAGAGCAGTTATCCCACGTTGGCGTGTCAGCGGTATAGAAATCAAATGCTAAAACTTGTTGATCGAATAAGTCCCCTAAAGGACCTAAAGCAAAGTACTGGCTATTTTGGAAGGTCCACTTAAGCCACAAGTCATCGTTAGACCAACTCTCTGCGCCAGTGGTGAACTCAAGGTTAGTGTGAGAACCTCTGGTCGGGTTGCGTGTGCTATCACGGTTATCCCAATCAAACGCCAAACTAAAGCCTGTTGCCTCCTCGGTATTATTTAAACCTTCCAACTCACGAGCAGTATAAAAAGGCGTAAATAGAATCGAACTGACACCCGATTCGATTGGCGAAGCAAAGCTCACATCTTTGATTGGCTGAAAAGCACCGAGTAAACCGTGTTCTGCAACGTTGCCCCAAGGTAGCAAATACTTAAACTCAAACTGATAGTTTTGCTCTAAGCCATCAGCAATGGTTTTGTCATCGATAGATGAATCATTATCGCCTTGAGAACCAATGTAATACGGGTTGTCGTTGAAGCGCGCTTGATACATCTGAGTGCTAAACAATACGTTCTCAGACAAGGCATAGTTAAAAGCCGATAGAAAACCGACGTAACTGTCTTTGTCTGAATAGAGTGCCATACCAAACAGAGCGGCTTGAGGTTGCCAAACACCCTTTGCGACACCCGCAACCCCAAAGGTGTTACCCATGGTTTCGGTGCTGAAGTAGAAAGGAACAAAGGCTGAATCTTTTTCTTCACTCACAGCGGAAGAAGAAAAGCTGACACCGAGTAATGTCATTGCAGACATTAGCCAGCTTCGAGTCGTTCGCTTGAACATAATTTACTTATCAAGATCCATGATTACTTCACATATTCCATCGCAACACGCGAAGTCAGCTTAGTGACTAACTCGTAAGCGATAGTGCCGATATGTTCAGCCACTTCTTCTGAAGGTAAACCTTTACCCCACAGAGTCGCTTCATCGCCGACTTTATCTGCCGCATCAGGGCCTAGATCAACCGTTAGCATGTCCATTGATACACGTCCTGCGATCGGTACTTTTCGACCGTTAACGAACACTGGAGTACCGTTAGGTGCAGTACGAGGATAACCATCACCGTAACCAATCGCGATAACACCAACCTTGGTATCACGTTCACTGGTCCAGTTTCCGCCATAACCCACACTTTCACCGGCTTTCACATCGCGAACGGCAATTAGGTGTGAGGTCAGGGTCATCACAGGCAAAAATCCAAGCTCTTGCGCTGATTTATCAACAAATGGAGAGACACCGTAAGATATGATTCCCGGACGAACCCAATCAAGGTGGCTGTCTGGCCAAGCGAGTAAACCCGCAGAGGCAGCAAGTGAACGCTCCCCTTCACAACCTTCAGTAAGCGACAAGAAAAGCTCTGTCTGTTCAACGGTGGTTGCTCTATCCAGTTCATCAGCACAACCGAAGTGGCTCATGTAACGTAGAGGTTTGGCAACATTCGCACATTGATGCAAACGCTCAACAAAGTTTTGGTATTGCTCAGGGCGAACACCTAATCGGTGCATACCACTGTCGACTTTTAGCCATACCACAACGGGTGTTTCCAAATCCGCATTCTCTAGCGCGCTTAATTGCTCTTCACAATGCACCACCGTTTGAATGTTATTGGTCACCAAGATTGGCAAATCGCCCGAAGAGTAAAATCCTTCCAGCAACAAAATAGGTTTAACAATGCCACCAGCACGAAGTTGTAACGCTTCTTCAATACGCGCCACACCAAAAGCATCAGAGCTTTTTGAATGCTTGGCTATATGCAGTAAGCCGTGTCCGTAGCCATTGGCTTTCACAACAGACATGACCTTGCACTGAGGAGCCTTCGACTTTATCTGGTTCAGGTTATGTTCGAGCGCGTTTAAGTCAATGCTCGCCGTCGCCGCTTTCATGTAAGTCATTAGCGATTACTCATCATCAAATGCAGGGCCTGCATAGTTATCAAATCGGGAGTGTTGGCCTTGGAACGTAAGACGAACCGAACCGATCGGACCGTTACGTTGCTTACCAAGGATGATCTCAGCAATGCCTTTCAAGGAACTATCTGGGTTATAAACCTCATCACGATAGATGAACATGATCAAATCGGCATCTTGCTCAATCGAACCTGATTCACGCAAATCCGAGTTTACTGGGCGCTTATCAGCACGTTGCTCTAGGGAACGGTTAAGCTGAGAAAGTGCCACAACCGGAACGTTGAGCTCTTTTGCTAACGCTTTCAATGAGCGAGAAATCTCGGCGATTTCAAGAGTACGGTTATCAGATAACGAAGGTACACGCATTAATTGAAGGTAATCTATCATGATCATAGAGATACCATCGTGTTCACGAGCGATACGTCGAGCACGAGAACGCACTTCTGTTGGCGTTAGACCCGAGCTGTCATCGATATACATATTCTTCTTATCCATCAGAATACCCATACTCGACGAGATACGAGCCCAATCTTCATCATCTAGCTGACCAGTACGAATCTTGGTTTGGTCTACGCGAGAAAGTGACGCAAGCATACGCATCATCAGCTGTTCGGCTGGCATCTCTAGCGAGAAGATTAAAACCGGTTTGTCTTGCTTCATCGCCGCGTTTTCACACAAGTTCATCGCAAATGTGGTTTTACCCATCGATGGACGAGCAGCAACAATAATTAAGTCAGAGCCTTGTAGACCTGCTGTTTTCTTGTTGAGGTCGTTGAAGCCAGTATCGACACCTGTCACACCATCTTGCGGCGTTTTGTATAGGATCTCGATACGTTCTAGCGTCTTCTCTAGAATGCTATCAACGTTTTGTGGACCTTCGTTTTCACTTGCACGGCCTTCGGCAATCGCGAAGACTTTACTTTCAGCAAGATCAACCAGCTCTTCCGAAGTACGACCTTGAGGGTCATAACCAGAATCAGCAATCTCATTCGCGACACCAATCAGGCTACGAACAAGTGCACGTTGCGCTACGATATCCGCATACGCATTGATGTTTGCGGCACTTGGTGTGTTTTTCGCTAAGTCAGCAAGGTAAGCAAAGCCACCCACTTCTTCAAGTTGCTCACGCAGCTCTAAATGTTCAGAGAGTGTAATAAGATCCAGAGGAGAACTTTCTTCAAGGATATCCTTTACCGCTTCAAAGATCAGACGGTGAGGACGGCTATAAAAGTCTTTGGCCACAACCTTTTCGGCAACTGTATCCCAGCGTTCGTTATCTAATAACAAACCGCCAATAACAGATTGCTCAGCTTCTAATGAATGTGGCGGGACCTTGATGGCGTCCACCTGATCGTTGGCTGATTTCTGACTTTTGGTATCCACTATGACTACACTCAATAACTAATAATGATCGTTCATTATACCCAAGAACATCCGTTTGTAATCCGATCCTATGAGTTTGTTTTATTCTTCAGGAAGAATTTACCTATTGCTGACGGAATTAACCAAGGGTAGCATTACGATCCTGCCATTCACTCACTGTATAACTAGAGGTATGCGTGTCCAAATTATTGGCTCTGAGCACTGGTCTTCTAAGCACTGGTCTCCTGAGCGCTCCGATGGCCTTAGCTGATGATGCTAAAGACTCTGTTGATGCAATCCTCGACTCTATAGTAGTTTCAGAACCTACTTCTGAGCCGATCGTCGTTGCACCGACACCTGAAGAAAAAGAGTTGGATATCGCACCGAGTGATACAAGTGATACAGAACTACCGAGCCCGCTAAAAACGGAAGTCGAATTTGGATATCAGTCGCATACTGGTAACTCTGATTCACGAGCGCTTAACGCACGCCTTAACGGTGAGTACACGGCTGGCCGTCATAGAACCAGTGGTGAATGGAAATACTACAACCTCTACAAAGATGGCGAAGAAGATAAAAGGCAATCGACTTACTCAGCTCAGAGTGACTACAAGTTAAGCCCTAAAACCTACCTTTACGGCAGTTTCAAAGGAGTCGACTCGAGATACAGTGCTTACTTTAAGGACTACACAATTTCGAGTGGTCTGGGTTACCAGTTTTCGAATACCGAAGAGTTTGTGTTGGAAGTCGAAGTGGGACCAGGTTTTCGTTACCAAGAACCGAACCTTGATGAGATTGATGATGATGACATCATCTTCCCAGAGATTGTTGAAGAGGCAATTTTCCGTGGCAACGTGAATACGTCATGGCAGGTGTTGAAGAATTTGCAGCTCAAGGCAGACGTGACGCTTGTCTCTGGTCACAGTAACCTAAAGTTTGATACTGAGTTAGAAGCCATCAACGATATTACTGACAATATCGCGCTGAAGATCGCTCACTCTCGCCAGTACCACGATAAAGTGCCTGAAGGCTTAAGCAAACAAGACTCTGTTCTATCGATCAACTTGCTCTTCCAGTTCTAATCTTAGGCCACCTCTAACCTTGAGAACAACTTGTTCAGCAATAACAGCTTATGGTTCACCGTAAGCTTTTTACCTACTGTAGCCCTTCCTTGTACTTTCCTATATTCCAGACATAAAAAAACACCAGCCGAAGCTGGTGTTTAAAACTTTCAAAAGAAAGAATTCGTCTTGGTACTGAAATTACTCAGCTGCAACGATAGCGATTTTCGCAGTAGCAAAAACTTCAGAGTGAAGTTGGATGCTTACTTCGAATTCGCCGATGTTACGTAGAGCGCCTTCAGGTAGGCGTACTTCGCTCTTAGCTACTGCAACACCTGCCGCTGTAATAGCGTCAGCGATGTCACGAGTACCGATAGAACCGAATAGTTTACCTTCGTCACCAGCTTTAGAAGCGATTGTAACGCCTTCTAGAGTGTTAACGCTCTCTGCACGAGCTTCAGCAGCAGCTAGTTGCTCAGCAACTTTAGCTTCTAGTTCAGCACGACGAGTTTCGAACATAGCAACGTTGTCTTTAGTTGCCATAACTGCTTTACCCTGTGGGATAAGGAAGTTACGAGCGTAACCAGATTTAACGTTTACTTGGTCGCCAAGGCCACCTAGGTTACCGATCTTATCAAGTAGAATAACTTGCATTATCTTAGTCCTCTTAAACTATTATTAACTATTACCGATTACTGATGCTTGTCAGTGTACGGTAGTAGAGCTAGGTAACGAGAACGCTTGATAGCGCGAGCTAGTTGACGCTGGTACTTAGCGCTTGTACCAGTGATACGGCTAGGTACGATTTTACCAGCTTCAGTGATGTAGTTTTTAAGAGTTGCTACGTCTTTGTAGTCAATCTCTTGTACGCCTTCTGCAGTGAAACGGCAGAATTTACGACGACGGAAGAAACGAGCCATGGGCTATCTCCTGATCTTAAATTTAGTAAAGCGGTCTTTCACAATTATCGAAATAACTATCAATGACCTAAAACAAGTTGAGAATTTTTTAAGGCGTTAAGCCAAAAAAGAATTACTCAGCAGCTGCTTCTGGTTTAGCTTCTGTACGCTCTTCGCGACGAGGAGCACGCTCTGCACGCTCTTCTTTTTGCTTAAGCATAATAGATTGCTCAGTCACAGCGCCTTTAGTGCGCATGATCATGTTACGTAGAACTGCATCGTTGAAACGGAAAGCAGTTTCTAGCTCGTCAATCACTTCTTGACCAGCTTCAACGTTCATAAGAACGTAGTGAGCTTTGTGAAGCTTGTTGATTGGGTAAGCCATTTGACGACGACCCCAGTCTTCTAGACGGTGGATAGTACCGCCAGCTTCAGTGATAGAACCAGTGTAACGCTCGATCATGCCAGCAACTTGCTCGCTTTGATCAGGGTGAACCATGAATACGATTTCGTAATGACGCATTTGGTTGCTCCTTACGGATTATTAGCTTCCACGAGTGGCCCGGTCGTCCAGAGGAAGCAAGGAACTAAAGATAAATGACCGAGTTTTAAGGACGGCAAATATTATAGAAAGAACCCGGTATTGGCAAGCGCTATTTGGTGAATAATGAAACAGTTTTTCTGTCGCCATCTAGCCATCCGACAAACCGATGGATTTTGCTATAACAGCCTAAAAAGAAACGCCCACCAGCAAGTGGTGAGCGCTAATAAATTCATAGACTTAAAGCAGCGTTAACGCATTACTGAGCTAAACGCTGTCTTACCGCTTCGAACAGGCAAATACCCGACGCCACAGAAACATTTAAGCTCGATACGCTACCTGCCATTGGAATCTTAATCAGATCATCGCAAGTTTCACGAGTTAAACGACGCATACCGTCACCTTCTGCACCCATAACTACCGCAAGAGGACCCGTTAGCTTCGCTTGATAGATATCATGCGTTGCTTCACCTGCCGTACCCACAAACCATACGCCCTGCTCTTGCAGTGCACGCATTGTGCGAGCTAGGTTGGTTACGCGCACGAGAGGAACCGTTTCAGCTGCGCCACATGCAACCTTGCTTAC
The DNA here is from genome assembly GCF_041474095.1 of Vibrio sp. 10N.222.54.A3. Lineage (NCBI taxonomy): Bacteria > Pseudomonadati > Pseudomonadota > Gammaproteobacteria > Vibrionales > Vibrionaceae > Vibrio > Vibrio sp. 10N.222.54.A3. The sequence goes on along the minus strand of NZ_JBFRTN010000116.1, from coordinate 4,828 downwards.
CGTTGCTGTTAACGGCGAAGAGCGATCTTTAGGTACGATAACAGCAGCGACACCTGCGGCATCCGCGTTACGTAGACAAGCGCCTAGGTTATGAGGGTCTGTTACGCCGTCTAGAACTAACAGCAAAGGCTGTTCGTGCTGCGCTAGGATATCGTCTAGGTGAGTTTCATTAAGCTGCTTAGCAGGCTTCACCTTAGCAATAAGACCTTGGTGATTCGCACCTTGTGCTTTTTCATCCAACGGCTTACGACCCATCTGTTGAATCGACACACCAAACTGTTGCAGTTGGTTCAGTAATGGAAGAAGACGCTCGTCTTGGCGACCTTTCAATACATACGCTTCGATAAAACGTGCAGGATCTTTTTCTAGTACGGCTTTCACCGCGTGAATACCGTAAATAAATTCGTTACTCATTGTCTCAAGTTACTCTTATTGCTCAGAGAAGAATGACATCAATGCCGATGCATCCCTCTCTGTGTTGTTCATTTCGAGAGTAGCGTCTTACGCCTGATACTCTCGCATTAAATTAAATCAGTTAGGCGCTAAACCTGATTAGCAGAGCGCCTTATTTAGCCTTAAGATCTATCAGTCTTAAGAGTTATCAGCCTTTGGCTTACGGCTTGCAGCACGCTTTTTCTTAGCGCGAGCTTTAGCAGCACCGGTTTTATTCGCTGGCTTTTTCTTCTTAGCAGGGCCTTCGCTGCTTCCGTCAGGTCGCTTAGTTGGCTCAACCATAGGCTTCGCTGATACACCTGGCTTATTACTCTTCACTGCTGAGCGCTTCTTGCTTTTCGCCTTTTTCATCGCTTCTGCTGCACGCTTCTTGGCTGTTTTGCCTTTGCCACGCGGCTGACGATCAGTGTCTTCTAAGTCAAAGTCGATTTGGCGAGTTTCTAAATTAACCGCAGAAACCTTCACTTTAACCGAATCACCCAAGCGGTAGATATTACCTGAGCTTTCACCCACTAGACGCTGACCAACAGCATCAAATTGGTAGTAATCATTCGCTAGCGCTGAGATGTGTACCAAGCCATCAATGTGCAGTTCAGTTAGACGAACAAAGAAGCCAAAACCAGTCACGTTGGCAATCACACCATCCATCACCTCACCGACATGGTCTTGCATGTATTCACACTTCAACCAGTCGTTTACTTCACGCGTTGCGTCATCAGCACGACGTTCAGTCATTGAACACTGCTCGCCGTAGAAGTCCATATCATCGAAAGTGTAGTGGTAACCACCAGTTGGCGTCCAACGTTCGCTGTTACGACCTTCTTCTTTCGCAATAAGGTACTTAATCGCACGGTGCAATAGCAAATCTGGGTAACGACGAATTGGCGAGGTAAAGTGAGCATAGCGTTTAAGAGCTAAACCAAAGTGACCCGCGTTATCCGCGTTGTATACCGCTTGCTTCATTGAGCGTAGCAGCATAGTTTGGATTAATTCACGATCTTCACGTTCATTAATCTGTTGCATCAGTTGTGCATAGTCTACTGGTGATGGCGACAGACCACCTTCCAGTGTTAAACCTAATTCACTTAAAAAGCTCTTGAAGCCCATTAAGCGCTCTTCGCCCGGAGTTTCGTGAACACGGTACAGCGCAGGCTCTTTCGCTTTTTCTACGTAAGATGCCGATGCGATATTCGCAAGAATCATACATTCTTCGATGATCTTGTGTGCATCGTTACGAATTACTGGCTCAATACGGTCGATCTTACGATCCGCATTGAAGATAAACTTAGTTTCTACCGTTTCAAATTCAATCGCACCACGTTCGTCACGCGTTTTCTTAAGCACCTTATACATCTTATGAAGCTCTTCAAGATGTGGTACTTCAGGTTCGTAACGCTCACGTAATTCTTCATTGCCATCTAAGATCGCGCCTACTTTGTTATAAGTAAGACGAGCATGAGAATTCATTACCGCTTCGTAGTGCTTGTAGCCTGACAGTTTACCTTTGTCTGAGATAGTCATCTCACACACCATACATAAACGGTCTACCTGAGGGTTCAATGAACACAAACCATTTGAAAGCACTTCTGGCAGCATTGGCACGACTTGTGACGGGAAGTATACCGAGTTACCACGGTTAATCGCTTCTTTGTCTAGCGCTGTATCTGGGCGAACGTAGTAACTTACGTCAGCAATCGCTACCCATAGACGCCAGCCGCCGCCTTTCTTCGCTTCACAGTAAACCGCATCATCGAAGTCACGCGCATCTTCACCATCAATGGTAACCAATGGCAGTTTACGCAGGTCTACACGTCCTTCTTTTGCTTCTTCAGGAACATGCTCACCGAGGTTTTCGATTTGCTTATCTACCGCTTCAGGCCACTCTTGTGGGATCTGGTGAGTACGGATCGCGATCTGCGTTTCCATACCCGGAGCCATGTTTTCACCAAGAACTTCGGTCACTTTACCCATCATGTTACGAGAACGACCACCACGATCCGTAATTTCAATCACAACCACATTACCCATTCGAGCACCGCCTTTATGCTCAGTAGGGATCTGGATGTCGTGACTAATACGCGAATCATCAGCAACCACGTAAGAATGGCCATATTCTAGGAAGAAGCGACCAACAAGTGGCGTTTTGCGCTCTTCAAGAACACGAACCAAACGACCTTCACGACGACCACGTTTACTGTTGTCAGTAGGCTGAACCAATACGTAATCACCGTGCATGATGGTTTTCATCTGATGATGCGGCAGCACGATATCATTGTCTTTACCCACACTGCCGTCTGGGCGAACCCAACCATGACCGTCTTTATGACCAATCACATAGCCTTTGATCAGTTCCATCTTCTCAGGCAATGCGTAGCACTGACGACGAGTAAAGATAAGCTGTCCATCACGCTCCATTGCACGCAAACGACGACGCAGCCCTTCATATTGTTCCTCTCCAGCAAGACCCAAAGCTTCGAATAGATCGTTGCGGTTCATCGGAATATTCGCGTCTGTTAGAAACGAAATAATGAACTCTCGGCTTGGTACTGGGTTATCGTAATTTTTCGACTCTCGGTCGGCAAAAGGATCAACAGTGGTTGTCGCTGTCGTATTTTCTGACGTTGGTGTGTTTTTTGACATAGGCGGGCCTGCTTAAGCAAGGAAGGTATATACCCCTAGTATATCTGATGCTAGGGGTAAGCTACAGATATGCTTTAGAAAACACTCAAATAACCTCAGATTGATACATATCTTCACTTTGTGAAACATCGCTTCATAGACGTGGATTATCATCAAAATTTCAAGCAAACGATAAAACAAACGTTTGCGCCATGAATGAAATACACTATTATCCACGCACTTTACCAACTCCTGTTCTGGGTATGATATGAAACTAAAACGCACTTTATTGGCTTCAGCTATGGCGAGCCTAGCGCTGTTCCCATTCGCAAGTTCGGCAATGGAAAAAGCTGACCTGATGATTACCGATGCGATGGTTCTAACCATGAACCAAGACAAAACGGTTTATGAGAGCGGTACTGTTGTGGTCAAAGACAACAAAATCATTGCGGTTGGAGATGCTTCACTAGAGAAGCAGTACCAAGCTAAGCAAGTGTTAGACGTGGATGGCGATATCGTTATGCCAGGTCTCATCAATACCCATACTCATGTATCAATGACAGTTTTCCGTTCGTTGGCCGATGATGTGCCAGATCGCCTGCACCGTTACATCTTTCCGCTAGAGAAGAAGCTAGTATCGCGAGACATGGTACGCATTGGTGCGAACCTAGGTAACGTTGAAATGGTGAAAGGCGGTGTGACAACTTACGCCGACATGTACTACTTCGAAGATGAAGTCGCAAAAACCGTCGATAAGATCGGTATGCGTGCCATCCTAGGTGAAACGGTGATTAAGTTCCCAGTCGCCGATGCGGCCAACGCCGAAGAAGGCATTAAGTACGCGTTGAACTTCATTGAAGAATACAAAGATCACCCGCGAATCACACCAGCGTTTGCACCGCATGCGCCTTACACCAACACCACAGAGATCCTGCAGAAAATATCTAAGCTCTCCCTAGAGTTAGATGTTCCAGTAATGATTCACCTTGCAGAATCACACCGTGAAGAAGAGAAAATCGCAGAGCGTTCTGATGGATTGTCCCCGGTTCAATACATGGACAGCATTGGCGCACTCAACAAGAACTTGGTGGGTGCACACATGATCCTTGTTGACGATCATGATATCGAACTGGTGAAGAAATCGGATATGGGCGTGGCTCATAACATGAGTGCTAACATCAAGTCAGCAAAAGGCGTATCACCTGCGCTTAAGATGTATGACGAGAACGTGCGTATCGGTTTAGGTACTGATGGCCCAATGTCTGGTAACACACTGAGCACCATTGATGAATTCAACCAAGTCGCTAAGGTTCACAAGTTAGTTAACAAAGATCGTGCTGCGATGCCGCCGATCAAAGTGATCGACATGGCGACCATGGGCGCAGCAAAAGCGCTGCACATGGAAGATAAGATCGGCTCTCTTGAAGCAGGCAAACTGGCTGACATCATAGTGATCGATACTAAGGCGCCAAACATGGTTCCGGTCTACAACCCATACTCAGCACTGGTGTACTCAGCTAACTCAGGCAATGTTCGTCATTCCATCGTTGATGGCAAGATCATCATGCAAGATCGCGACATGCTAACGGTAGACGAAGATAAGATCCGCCAAGAAGCACTCGATTTCACTAAGGTTGTTCGTGAAACGGTAATTGAGTCTGGTGAGGTTGTTCAATAAACTCGCAATCGAATAGCATGACCTCCTAAACGTAAAAAGCCCCGCACTAACTAAATTAGGTGAACTGACCCCCAATAG
>NZ_JBFRTN010000115.1:0-26201 GCF_041474095.1 Vibrio sp. 10N.222.54.A3 | reverse complement strand
CACATTTCAGGACGGGACAGAAGAAACAAAAAGGGCAGAAGAGTTTCCTCTTCTGCCTTCATATTATTTACCACTCTACTGCGTATAAATTGCAGTAGATTTCAGCTTACAAAGCCTAGCGTTTTTCTGTACGCATACCCATTAGCAAGCTCACACACATCAGTAATAGAATGATGGTGAATGGCAATGCTGTAGAGATTGCACCCGCTTGTAGAGCTTGTACTGCTTCAGTACCACCAACCCACAATAGAGCCACAGCAATCGCACCTTCTAGGAACGCCCAGAACACACGTTGAGGCACAGGCGTATCAACTTTACCACCCGCGGTGATGCTGTCGATTACTAGAGAGCCTGAGTCAGACGATGTAATGAAGAATACTAGAACCAATACAACCGCAATGATTGAAAGCAGAGTCCCGAACGGCAGTGCATCAAACATTTGGAACATTGCTAGTGATACATCTGTTAGGCCGTCTTGACCAAGAATACCAACGTTATTCACGATTTGGTCAATCGCCATGCCACCGAATACTGACATCCAAATGATAGTCACTGTAGTCGGTACAATCAGTACTGCTGTGATGAACTCACGAACGGTACGACCTTTAGAAACACGTGCGATAAACATACCTACGAATGGAGACCATGAGATCCACCAAGCCCAGTAGAATACAGTCCAACCGTGCATCCACGTTTCATCTTCACGACCGTGAGGGTTACTCAACGGAATGATGTTTTCAATGTATGCCATCAATGTCGTTGGGATAGAACCTAAAGTCACCGCGTAGCCGATTAGAGCCACTAAGATAAGCAGTAGGAAAGCCACCAACATGTTGATGTTACTGATAACTTTAACGCCACCATCAATACCACGAAGTACTGATACTACCGCCAATAAAGTCACCGCTGTAATCACAATAACTTGCAGACCTAAGCCCGCTTCAATGCCGAATACATGCTGAATACCACTTGCCGCTTGTTGTGCACCAAGACCTAACGATGTCGCCAGACCAAATAGCGTTGCAAGTACAGCAAGAATATCAACAATGTGACCTGCCCAGCCCCAAGCTCTATCACCTAAAATTGGGTAAAAGATAGAACGGATAGAAAGAGGCAATCCCTTGTTGTAAGAGAAAAACGCAAGTGACAGTGCTACTACGCCATAAATCGCCCAAGGGTGTAGACCCCAGTGATACATGGTTGCGCCCAATGCCAGTTTTGCAGCTTCTGGTGTGTTTGGTTCAACACCTAACGGAGTTTCAAACCAACCCGTGAAGTAAGCCGCTGGCTCTGCCACACTCCAGAACATCAAGCCGATACCCATACCTGCGGCAAACAGCATCGATAGCCAAGAGAAGAATGAGTAATCTGCCGTCGCATCAACACCACCAAGGCGGATTTTGCCGTACGGAGAAACAATCAAACCTAAGCAGAAAATTACGAAAATATTACCCGACCAGATGAAAAGCCAATCAAACGAATTGATAATCTGGCCTTTAACGCCATCTAGCGCAGCCTTTGCTGAAGCGGTATCTGTAATAAGAACACCGATCAGGAACAAAGCGATAAGTCCCGCACTAATACCAAATACTGGGTTATGAACATCAAAACCCCATTTTTGGACGTTATCTTGACCGACAGTGTAATCCGTACTGTCGATACTGTATTTATCTATACCTTTAGTCATCATCCCTCTCTACGGAATTCTATTAGGGTCTATTGACCTCGTATTCCTTACTTACCTGCGACTTAATTACAAACTCGAACCTACGATCCAAGTAGTACAAGCTGTTGTCACAATAATTCAAATACTTGGATGTCTGAAGTTTAGCAGGTTAACTTGTTGTTTTCAGTAAACTAGAATCGGTTCGATGGAATTTCAAACAATATTCACGTAATTACTCAAGTATATGACGAAAAAAAGGTCGACCCTGTCGACCTTTTTATCAAAAATACTTTTAACTCAAAGCATTTTGGTGCTTAACCAATTGATTTTCAGTTCGTAAACCTAGCAATAAGCTTAGGCACATAAGCAATAATATGAAGGCAAATGGTAGCGCCATCGATACCGTTCCAGCTTGCAGTGCTTGAATAGATTCCGTACCACCAACCCATAGTAGAACCGCTGCAATCGCGCCGCCCATCAACGCCCAAAATACACGTTGTGGAACCGGTGCATCCACTTTACCGCCAGAGGTAATGCTATCGATAACCAATGAGCCTGAATCAGAAGAGGTGATAAAGAACACCATAATCAAACCAATCGATACCACTGAAAGCACAGAGCTCATTGGCAGAGCATCGTAAGTATGGAAAAGAGAAAGTGTAATATCTTGCAGACCATTCACACTAATCTCGCCCACCTTGTTCGCCACTTGATCAATCGCGATGCCACCGAAAATAGCCATCCAGATGATGATTACTGTCGTTGGGATGAACAATACAGCAACGATGAATTCACGAATCGTTCGACCTTTAGAGATACGAGCGATGAACATGCCTACGAATGGTGACCAAGACATCCACCACGCCCAGTAGAATACCGTCCAACCTTGCATCCACGTTTCGTCATCACGACCGTGAGGATTGCTTAAGGGAATGAAGTTTTCAATGTAGCCCATTAGCGCGGTTGGGATTGCTTTAATACCCGCCATGCCACCTGCAATCGTAACAAAGATCAGCAAGCCTAAAGCCACCAGCATATTCACGTTACTTAGCACTTATACGCCGCCGTTGATGCCACGAACCACGGACATTGTCGCTAAGAAAGTAACCACAGCGATAACAATCAGCTGCATGCCAATACCGCCATCGGTACCAAATACATGGTTAATACCACTGGTCGCTTGTTGAGCACCTAAGCCCAATGAAGTTGCAAGGCCAAATAGCGTTGCAAGCACAGCGACGATATCAACAATATGACCAAACCAACCCCAAGTTCTATCACCCAAGATAGGGTAGAAAATAGAGCGGATTGATAGAGGTAAACCTTTATTGAAGGTGAAGAAGGCAAGCGCTAGAGCAACAACCGCGTAAATCGCCCAACCGTGCAGACCCCAGTTGTAGATGGTTGCACCAAGAGCCAACTTCGCCGCTTCAGGAGAGTAAGCTTCAACACCTAGTGGTGTTTCATACCAGCCAGTGAAATAAGCTACTGGCTCAGCAACACCCCAGAACATTAAGCCAATACCCATTCCTGCGGCGAATAACATCGACATCCAAGATAGGTTTGAGTGCTCTGCTTTGGCATCATTGCCACCAATACGTATCTTGCCATACGGGGAGACAATGAGGGCAAAACAGAAAATTACGAAGATGTTTGCTGCCCACATGAAGAAACCATCGAAGTTACCAATGACTTTCCATTTGATTCCATCAAGCGCCGCTTTTGCGGTTTCAGGGTCTGCGACTAGAAGTGCCAACAGGAAGATAATGATCGCCCCTGCACTGATTCCAAATACTGGGTTATGAACATCAAAACCCCATTTCTGAACGTTATCTTGTCCTACTGTATAATCGGTATTTTCAATACTATACCTATCTTTTACAGGCTCCATGCTTCCTCTCTAATTTGCAGCGCACAGTTTGCAACATTGCATTCGGCGCTTAAATTTCGAAAAGAAGAATATCAACCTGTCGCAAAAATACTAAAAAAACCTCCATAAAGGAGGCGTAAATTACACATTTAGTAATTAAATTACACATTTAACGTTATTTAGCGTAAGATCAGTCCACAAGCCCGGAGCTGACCGCATATTTAGCAAGCTCTGCCGTAGAGTGAATATCGAGCTTATGCTTAATATTTTGCCTATGGGTTTCTACCGTTCGATAGCTGATATTCAGCGCCTTTGCGACCTCTTTACTGCTCTCCCCTTTTGCGACTAATTTCAGCACAGCCTCTTCACGTCTACTCAATGGATTCTTGACCGATGGCGTCGGAGTAATCGGCTGAGTAAACAAATTCTGCGTGACTTTTTCACAGAAATAGGTCGAGCCTTGATTGACCGTTTTGATTGCCTGCACCATTTTTTCAGCCGAAATCTCTTTCAACATGTAGCCGACAGCCCCCGACTGCATCACCTTCATGATGTATTCACGGTTGTTATGCATGGTCAGCATCAGGACCTTGGCTTCTGGGTCTTCTTCTTTAATCAGATGGGTGGCATCAATGCCATTCATGATAGGCATGCTGATATCCATCAACACCACATCAGGGCGCAGAGACTTAACGACCTCTACCGCTTCTAGTCCATTGCTGGCGGTACCTATCACGCTAATATCTGGCTCGAGTTCCAATCTCGCCATAAAGCCATCCAGTACCACTTGGTGATCGTCAGCAATCACAACTCGAATAACTTCACTCATTCATTAATCCCTCTAGTGTCAGTAACACTGTAATTTCCGTTCCGAGGCCAATCTCACTCATCAATTCAAAGTCACCACCGATGAACTCCACTCGCTCTCTCATGTTACGCAGCCCGATCCCTCGTTTTTCCATCGCTTTATAGGTGTTGAAACCGACACCGTTATCTTGAATCAGTAGTTGCAACACATTACCAATTTGCTGAGCGATAACCGTTACTTTGGTCGCTTGCGCGTGTTTCTCGATATTATTCAGCGACTCTTGCACCACTCGATACAAGGTTGTCGCAGCCTCAGATTTCAACTTACCCTGTTGAGTGCTAAACAAGGTTTCTACTTCAATACCCGAATGCGCCTGAAAATCTAACAACAATGAAGACAATGCCGCCTCTAAACCAATATCATCCAACGAACTTGGACGAAGTTGATGCGAGATGTGCCTCACTTCTTCGATTGCTCGCATCAGTGAATGCTGCGACTTATTCAAATGTGCTTTAAGGTCTTCATTTTGTAGCTTATTACCGAGCAGTTCCAAATGGCAACGACTCGACACTAATAATTGGTTAATACCATCATGCAACTCACGCGCTAGATGCTTCTTCTCGTCTTCTTGGAACATCACCGTCTTATGCGCCAGCTCCTTTAAGTTGTTATCAGCAATCCGATGTTCATGCATGTTAATAGCCAAGGTCAGCACGATGATGACCGCGACCGTTACGCTCAAAATCACCACAATCGAAAAGAACGTGGTTTCAATATTCTTATTTATCGCAGCCTGCATCGAAGCCACTTCTTGGTGTACGTCTTCAATATACAAGCCGGTGCCAATCATCCAGTCCCAACGCTCTAACCAAGCGGCGTAGCTCAGCTTAGACACCACCTCACCCGTCGACGGTTTTTGCCACAAATACTGGTGAAACCCGCCTCCGGTTTGCGCTTCTCTTAACAGAGCCTCTATCAGAAAATCGCCATCTTCATCTTGCAGTTGGAGTAGGTTTTGGCCTATCAATTCTGGCTGAATTGGATGAACCAAGTTGGTCCCGTGGCGATCGTATGCGAAGAAGTACCCATCAGAGCCATATCTAAGTTTAGACAATATGGTTCGAACTTTTTTTTTGGCTTGGGCTTCTTGGATATTTGGATCGTTATAGACGTGTTCTATGGCGTCGAACGCGAGATCAACCGTGTCTTTGAGGGCGTTTTCACGCGACTTGATTAGGCTGTCTCTAAAGATCTCGACTTCTTTAGCGCCTAACGTCTTAGTCTGGTGCAGCGAGATCCAACTAATACTCGCCGTTACCAGCAGCAACGGGAGCAACGTCAGCAAAATCAGCTTGGCTTTTAGAGGCATTCCTTTCCCTCACAAAAAACGGCTTACTGAACATCAATAAGCCGTTTTACTTTAGCAATTTATAGATAGCCGTCGAAACATATCATTCACATTCTTGGCTTCACTCACATTCCATAGAAAGATGGGAAAGCGAGAAGTGATCCAAGTACGAGGATTTGAATCAGAATGAACGGCATCACACCTCGGTAGATGTCCTTAGTCGTCACGCCTTTCGGTGCTACGCCTTTTAAATAGAACAAACTAAAACCAAATGGCGGCGTTAAGAAGGAAGTTTGTAGGTTCATCGCAATAAGGATAGCGAACCATGTCATGTTGATGCCCATCAGTTCAGCAACTGGCGCAATGATCGGCACGATGATGAAACAGATCTCTACGAAGTCGATGAAGAAACCCAGAATCAGAATCACCAGCATGGTAATGATCAGGAAGCCCCATTTTTCACCTGGCAGTTGTAGCATCCACTCTTCAACCAGATAGTCGCCACCAGTGTAGGTAAACGCCATTGAGAATGCCGTTGCACCCAACAAGATAGCAAATACCATCGCCGTTACTTTCACCGTCTCTTTCGACGCCTCGTACACCATCGACCAACTAAATTGACCGTAAAGCAGTGCAAGTATCATCGCACCCGCGCCACCTAATGCGGCTGACTCTGTTGGCGTAGCAACACCTGCGAAGATAGAGCCCAGTACAACAATGATTAACGCTAGAGGCGGAAGAATCGCTTTCAGTGCATTAAACACTTCCTGCTTACGGCTGATGGAGTCATCACGTTCAATAGGTTGAGCCGCTTCAGGGTGTAGCTTTGCGTATATCAAGATATAAACGATGTACGCGCCGACCAGCATCACGCCTGGCCAAATCGCCGCTTGGAACAAGTCGCCTACAGGAACACCTAGAACATCACCCAATAGAATCAATACGATGGAGGGTGGAATGATCTGCCCTAGCGTACCAGACGCACAAATAGTGCCGCAGGCTAAGCCTTTGTCGTAATTGTACTTGAGCATTACAGGTAGGGAGATAAGTCCCATAGCAACAACAGAAGCACCAACCACGCCAGTAGAAGCCGCAAGTAGTGAACCTACTAATACGGTTGAAATCGCGATACCACCACGAACGCCGCCAAACAGTCGCCCCATAGACTCAAGCAACTGCTCAGCAAGCTTGGTCTTTTGTAGAACGAGCCCCATAAAAACAAACAATGGAACGGCCATCAGAACCGTGTTTTCCATAATGGATTGAATTCGATATGGCATGAAGGCAAACATTTCAATGCCCTCAGCCCAAACACCAAAGATTAACGCGATACCACCAAAGGTAAACGCCACTGGGAAGCCAAGTAAAAGCGCAAACAAGGCTACGAAAAACATTACTATTCCAATCATGTTCAGCCTCTACTTGTTTTTTGTATGAATATTGTTTGCATGGATAAGATGCGGATTAAAAATCTTATTCAGTGAATGCAGGATCAAACCTACGCCACTAAGTGCCATCAAAAAGAATGACAGCGGGATCATAGCTTTGATGATCCAGCGATACGGCAGGCCACCGGGATCGCCTGAGGTTTCACCCAGTTCATAACTCTCTTTGGCAACATCGATACCAAACCAAGCCACCAGCAGGCAAAACGGAAGTAGAAAGATAAGCGTGCCAAGCAGGTCAATAATCGCTTGTGCTTTAAAGCTCAGTTGCTCATAGAACACGTCAACTCGAACATGGCCACCAGCCTTGATGGCATAAGGAACACCGAGTAGGAAAACGGCGGAGAAAAGGTGCCATTCCATCTCTTGGAAGGCGATAGAGACATCGTTGAAGGCATATCTCATGACAACGTCATACACGACGTTGGCGATAAGTAAAATAAACAACATACTGGAAAGCCATCCCAGTGCGTCACCGATACGATTAAACAGGCGTTCAATATAAATTAGACTTCGCATTCCCGACTCCATGGAATTTGAAAAGACATCGCGCAGCTGAGGTAACGAGCTGTAGGACGTAGAAAAGGTTCTTGAGCGTAATACAGGATTTATCCTGCTTAGTTATTATGTTTTAAATGAACCCTCGGCTTATTCACTCTTAAATACTCAATAAGAAAAGCTTCGGGTTCATTTAGATTCAGTTCAACAACTGTCGATTATTTCGCTTGGCTATTTAGATAAGCTCTATGTGAAATATCCGTCCATGAACGTACTTGCTCTAGGTAGCTTGCTTGTGAAGCTTGAATCTCTTTTGCTAGCTCATCTTTCTCAGCATGTGCAGCCAGTAGGCGATCGTTCGCTTCTTTCAGAGCAGACATAACCTCTGGTGGGAAATCTTTCACTTGTACATCTGGGTATTCTGTCTTCATTGAAACCCAGTTCTTACCACTTTCGTGCGTTGCTTGTGTGTACATGTCGTAAGCCGCAGTACGCATTGCAACACGTAAGATTTCTTGTAGGTCTTCAGGCAGCTTGTTCCATGTACGCTTGTTCACTAGGAATTGAAGCTCTGAACCCGGCTCGTGCCAACCTGTGTAGTAGTAAGGCGCGATTTTGTGGAAGCCCATTCGTAAATCCAGCGATGGACCTACCCACTCTAGTGCATCAATCGTGCGACGCTCTAGAGACGTGTAAAGTTCACCTGGGGCAATGTTCGTCGGTTTAGCACCTAGCTCAGCAAGAATCTCGCCTGCAAAGCCCGGGATTCGCATTTTCAGACCTTGTAGATCTTCAACGCTGTTGATCTCTTTTTGAAACCAACCCCCCATCTGGATATCCGTGTTACCACCAGGGAAAGACATCAAGTTATGTGGAGAGTAAACCTGCTCCATTAACTCCATACCACCACCGTGATAGAACCACGCGTATTGTTCTGCAGGCGTCATACCGAAAGGCATAGAAGTGAAGTAAAGAGTGTTTGGAACTTTACCTTTCCAGTAGTAAGAGCCTGAGTGACCCATGTCGTATTGACCAGACTTAACCATGTCAAAAACGCCAAGAGGTGCTTTGTGTTTGTTTGCTGAATCGATTCTGATTTGCAGTCGACCATTCGACATCTTCTCAGCCATCGCCGCCATGTTTTTGGTTGCATCACCGAAAACTGGGAAGTTTGGTCCCCAAGTTTCCGCAAGTTTTAAACGGTAAACCTTATCAGCGGCTGTAGCACCAGTAGCGACCAAAGCTAAACAAGCCGCAGCAGTTACTGCAACGTTTTTAAAAACTCGTGTGAGGGAGTTAGAAATGAGACTCATGTTCACGTCCTTTGTTGGGTTAACACTCTTTCTATGAGCATTTTTTATGATTCAACATAAGAGTGCACCGTGATGAGGCAACAAGATATCAGGGAGAGCACGCACGCATGGCGTTAACAAAGTTACGTATTAGACCAAAGGATTAAGTAGAACTACGTAGGAGATGATTGAATAGTGTCGATTTCAAAGGAGTTTGGATATTCACCAAGGCAATGCGTATTGATAAATACCTAAGTATTAATAATTAAATACTCTTAACAATTGATTGCCATTTCGTGATGAAGCTCTATTCATTGCTGTATTTTAGGGGAAAAAATCAAGGCTTTGCTCTCTTGATCTACCTAGCTAACGCCCTAATTTAGTGCTTGCTGATTCGAAGCTCTGACACGAGACAACACTAATCAGTTAAGCCGTATATCGAATTGGAATTGAGATTATAGAGCCTAGGTTTAGGCTTGGATTTGGGCTCGGACTTGGCATAATGTGCCAGATACAAAAAAGCCTCGAAAATCGAGGCTTAAAAACTTAACGAAGCGAATGTAATCCCACAGGATTAGATAGCTTTGTAGATAACCTTGTTACCTGCTAGCTGCTCTTTCGCTACTAGGTTTTCTTCAAGAAGTTTTTTCAATGCGCCTGTTGCCCATGAAGCTGCTTTCGCGTCTTCTTGACCAGCTTCTAGGCCGATACCTTTAGGGTTAATGCCTTCAGCATTGCTAACAACGATGTCTAGAACTTGTTGTTGCTTAGGAGTCAGTGCTACTGCAACTTCTTTAGTTGCTGCTACTGCTTTCTCTACCGCTGGTTTTGCTGCTACAGTTTTTTCTGCTACAACTTTCTCTGCGACAGGCTTCGCTTTTTTCGGCGTTGCCACTGCTTTAACTACAGCCGCTTTAGTGCGTTTCTGCAGTTTAGCCTGCACCTTACGCTTATGAGCAAGTCTCATTGAATATTTCTCCAGTTCACTGCTCTTTTCGCAGTGGTGAAAATTTGAAGCGCGATTTATACCAAAAAACAGGAGCTATTTGTAGAGTGAAGCGTCGAAAGTCGACGAAAAATACCGATATTGTCTACTAGCGTCTATTATTTAAACATCGACTTATCAATTCAGGGTCATATACACTGGTTATCCATCCAGACAAAAATATGAAAACTTGGTGTTGCCTATGGACACTCGTCACCTTAGTAATTTCTCTTTGCCTTCATTCACTCGCTCGTACCGTATCCTCGCCGTTATTTTAGGCTTCATTTGCTTGATCGTTGCGCTCTACAGTGACAATCCAAAGTTACTGATCGTGGGTGCTTTTTGCAGTATTGCGCTTCTGGGAACTGGCTACTATTTGATGCTGCGCAGCCGAGTGATGTTCACACTTACCCCGACTCATTTTCAGCAGCACTTTTACAAAGGGGGTTGGGTTTTAAAATGGAGTAACATCCAAAAAATTGGTCTTTGCACTTATGAACAAGATGGTTGGCATCAACCTCTGCCCTGGGTCGGAATTAAAGTAAAAGATTACTCGCCCTACCTCGATTCGATTTGCCCTAAAATAACTTGTGAATTATTGCTCAGCCAACGAGCACTTTTGTACTTAGGAGCGAAGCAAGCAGGCAAAGAGTCCAACTTTGAGGATATGGTTCTCGACTCATCGCATTACTACGCGCGTTGTACTGAAAGTGGCTGTATCGAACTAAGCCAATATAAAGAGTCACAGAATACCGACGACGTTAATTTCAACGATAACCAATCACAAGACAACCTTGATTCACCGAATGAAACAAACAATCAAAACGCGGTGATTAAAGACTATTCTGGCTTACAGGCGATGCTTGCCAACAGAATGAAGTATCAAAGGGGTTTCCACGGTTATGACATTTTCATATCAACCCATGATTTGAATATGAGTGGAGAAGAGTTTGTGGGGCTGGCTCGACGCTACTTGGCTGCCGCTGAACGTCTTTCTGATTAAGGTTTACCAGTAAGTTCACACACAATAAAAAAGCTTAGCTTTCAGGACAAAAGCTAAGCTTCATTTTCAATCAATCGACACAAATAATCGGTTGTAAAATCAAAGATTTAATTAGTACAGAGGCATTTCATCTGCGACGAACGGGTTTGATGCACGCTCGCGACCGAATGTCGATTCAGGACCATGGCCCGGAACGAATGTTACGTCACTGCCTAGTGGCCAAAGCTTAGTCTTGATTGAAGCGATAAGCGTATTGAAGTCACCTTGTGGGAAGTCAGTACGGCCAATTGCGCCGTTAAACAACACATCACCCACAAACGCTAAACGAGCTTGCTCACTGAACAGTACAACGTGACCTGGCGTGTGGCCCGGCGTGTGAATCACATCAATCACTTGATTACCAAAAGTGACTTTGTCGCCCTCTTCTAACCAAGTGTTTGGTTCAAAAGCTTTACACAGTGGGAAACCAAACATCTGACTTTGATTCTCTAGACCTTGTAGCCAGAAGTTGTCTGCCTTATGCGGGCCCACAATTTCAACCTTCAAGATCTCAGCAAGTGGTACCGTACCGCCAACATGATCTAAGTGACCGTGCGTCAGTACCAAGTTCACAACCTTAACACCGAGTTCTTCAATGATAGCCGCGAGTTGTTGAACATCACCGCCCGGATCGACAACGATGCCTTCCATGGTTTCATCACACCACACAATCGAGCAGTTCTGAGAAAAAGAGGTAACAGGTACAACTTGATACTTAAGAGACATATACAAACCTTAAAGAGCGAATCTGGTGAACAACTCGAATATCGCTATGTTATTGGCAACAAACCCAACAATAACAAACTAAACAGCAACAAACTGAGCAGCAATAAACCGAATTATTAGAACAAACTGAAATTTGGGCAAACTATGACATTGGATGTCTACTTTGACAAGTGCCTACCGTATCACTCAATAACTCAGCTTAGCTCTACCAGCTGCGAACTGGACCAGTATCAATGTGGATGAAGTTACTACGAGCGTAATAACCAACACCACCTGCTTGCAGACTTTTAGCTACGTCTCTCAGTTCCTTTAAATCAACACCATCGATACGAAAATCGATCGCTTTACCAAGCATGTGATAGCTCTTTTTAGCGACACCACTCGACTTAGAGCGCAACGCTTCGTTGGTTGCTGGAGAGCGGTAGCCAGAGATGATTTGAACTTCTTTTTGAATACCCAGTACATTTTGAATCTGAGTGATCTGATCAAACAGGTTCTTATCCATTGGATGAATCTCATTGCGGCGGAAGTCACGGCACAGTTTGCTAAGGCGTGCCATCTCGTCACCAACATAGTTAGTGCCATCGAAATAACAAGTCTCTAATCGTTCACCAGTGTGAAGATTGTTCATGCTAATCGTTCTTGGTTGATCCGGGTATGAAGCGAAAGCGATAGAAGGAGTAAGAGAGGCGACTACAGCAGTACCACCAGCGTAAGTCAGAAACTGACGGCGTGAAAATAAACTTTGAGACATACAGCAAAAAACCAATTAGATCGAACGAAAAATGCACGATACATAATGGAATTTGCTGCGTCAACGTACAAAAACCGTGCAAAACGTTAGTATTTGTAACCTTTGCACGGTTAGTTATTGATACTCATTATAATTTTATCAATAGAAGCTTGGTTGTCATTTTTCAGTCAAGATCACCTTTCTTGACCATATTTCAATCAACCGCCCTCTTTATCATATTGGTAGATATCACCGCGGTATTGTATGCCTCCTTCTTCAAACAACACGGTTTGATAAATGATATGCACTGGAATTCGCTTCTTGAGACGAACCTTAGTATTGGGCGCAAGTTCATCATCCTGATTCGGCACTTTCTTTACCTTAGTCGCAAATAACAACTCCGCGAGTTCCTCGGCATGCTCAACACGAATACAACCAGAGCTATAGGCGCGGAAGTCATCGTTAAACAAGCTTTTACTTGGGGTGTCATGGAGATAGATGGCTCGCTTGTTGGGCGTATTGAACTTATACAAACCCAATGCGTTACTAGAGCCTGCTTGCTGGCGCATTCGATAAGGAAAAGAGCTAAAGTTAATCGTTTGCCAATCTATCTCGGTAGTATCGACAGTTTCCATCGAACGCCAACCATCGATCACTTGAAAATTGTGTGTTTCAAGATAACTCTCGTCGGCTTTTACTTTAGGCAAGATATCTTTAACCATGATTTTCCATGGCACGTTCCAAGTCGGATTTAAGATAACCGAATCAAGCTTTATCTCTAAGAGTGGTGTTTTTCTCGATTTTCTCCCAACCACAACTTTAGATTCAAAAACCTCTTCCCCATCTTCCCAATACTTCATATCAAAACTAGGTACATTCACCACAATCAGTGAGTCTCTATTTCTTGGCCATAAGCGGGCACGCTCGGCGTTCAATGCTAGGGAAGTAAGTCGATCATCAAAGCCCATATTGATCCATTTGATCGTGTCTGGCCCGATGATCCCATCATCCGTAAGACCGTGCATGCGTTGGAAAGATTTAATCGCCTTTTGCAGATCTCGATCGAACTTGGGAAAATCGACCGCGATCATCGAGGTATCAACACCAACCAAAGCAATGCGCTCAACAAGAACCGTCTTGTCTGAAAGCTCGTCACCCAAGCGCTTCAAACCTTTCTGTCTATATCGTTCAATATTGAGTTCAGAGGCGGTTTCTAACACCGAATAGGTTGCTTTGAATTGGTCAAAATCCCCAACAGGCGGCGCGTAAGACAACACCATCTCCAATAAGTAATCATTGGCAACGCTGCTTTTTAAGCTCATCAGAATATGCGGAGAAGGCGCAGGTAATTTGGAATGCAACTTGCCCGAGAAGTACCAATCTTTACCGGCAAGCGGCGCATTTTCAACGTAGCTCAGGTAGTAGATAAAAGTATCGGTGAGTAATATGTCCAACTCTTGCCATTGAGCATGGGATTGATAGTGACGAATTTGCTTGAGTTGTCGATCGAAGAGTGGTGCCATTTGAGCTTGTTCGAGAAGCGACAATTGAAATTCAAACGCCTTAACAAGTTCAGGTGAATCCCAAAGAATAGGCAGAGACGAGTCTTGATAAATACTCTGGGTAAGCTCTGGATAAATCAGCATAAAAGAGAGCTCCGAATCAGCCGGAATAAATCGGCTCTCGTCAGAACTCGTATAGCTCCATGCGTGCACAGAAACTAGAACTAATAATCCACAGAAGTATTTTGCGAACATGCTTAACTCCATCACCAACCATCTCATAAGTATGGCAAAGAAATCGGAGTAAGCATGTTATTTTTAAGAGGCTTTATAAATCAGATTGAACTCCAATGGTTATCCCACTGGACCGATGATTGTTGAGTTGATTTCTCATAAGGCTTGCTCTGGCTTACCACACTTCCCGCCCCAGAGCTTAATCGAAACTCACCATCAAGCAGCACAGCGCCAGAAGCATCAGATAATGCAGAGAGTTCTACTAACTCTTTGGTTTCTTTAGACCAAATACCGTAGCAGTTGCCTCTTGGCGAAGTCGCAATAATCCAATCATCTGACGCCGCAATACTGGCGATATAGTGATTGAACCTTGCCCATTGCTCTGGCTCTGCGTTCAGTGATTCAAACTTTCCGCCTTTAGTATGCATCGCCAATAGCGAAGGATACTCATCTGGTTCACCACGATATTGCTGGCCACAAAGCACGGATTCAGCACCATCATGGGCTAAGTGTCGAATGCTCAACTTCTTATCCAACAATTCAACCTGATCAAGTAACACACCTTCAGGAGAAACATAACTCAAGCTCGGCTGCATCGAATCGAGGTTTTTCGGTGTTCTACCATCAGTATGAACGCCACCAACGCCGATCGCGAGATTACCATCCGGCATGATGATCACTTCATGAGGCCCAATACCAAAACCGCTGAACTCTTCGACCTTACGATAGCCTTGCGCGACATCGTAAACGCCAATCACACCTTGGCTGCTGTCCGTTTTCCCTTCAGTGGCATACAGTAAGTTGCCATCTAATGAGTAAACGCCATGACCATAGAAGTGACGGTTGTTACCTTTGACGACCATTTTGATCTGCTGACCGTTTTTATAGTCAAACACCATAAAATAGTCACCAGGACGACGAGCAAAAACCACCGCATGCGATGAGGTTGGGCAAATCGCGACGCCATGGCCACGATTGGGGATGGGAAGTTGGCTCAGTGGCATGCCAAATTCGTCAGCCACAACTGCAGAATATTGACCACGACCATTAAGCGCACAACCAATCAGTTGGGGATCGTTCGACGCACTCGCCTCATCCTTTCGACTCGCACAGCCAAATGGAAGTAATGGAACAGTTGCACAACCCAGTGCAGCCTTGAGTAACGTTCTTCGCGTAATATCAGTCACCATCGGTAGCATTGAATCCTATTACCACGCCAAGCTCTATCGCTACTTCTTCATGAATCAGGTACTTCAAACGTTCTAGTTTGTTGTATTGAGTCAGCACATCTCGGTAGCCTTCTTTGCTCTGTAGGAGAGTAAACAAGCTAGAATCTGTCGGCCAAGTATCTAACGTTAACGTGAACTGGGCTGCAACACGATCGGCAAGGTCATTTAAGCCCTTCTCTCTCAATAAACCATCAAGACCACTACCATCTGCTAAGTACAATTTCTCTAGCGCCGCTACGTTCGCTTTCAGCTGAGTCATTGAGGTTTGAGCGCGCCATGATTCTGAGAAGTAAGGACGCGGATGACCAATTTTCGCCATCGGGCGACTCAGCTTTTTCATGCTGTAATCAAGTTGGTTGGTCAATAAAGCGATGTATTCAGACTCCCAACGAGTCTCGTCTAGCGCTAACCAAGGGTTAACCTGCCATGCCTCAGCAATAGAGGCCGATTTCATTGCCAAGTTTTGTGCGATCGCTTGTGAAGATAGACAACCAGACGCTTTGTCTTGCAGTAATGGAGATTGCTCGTCGTACAGAGACCACTCCAAGGCGCCAAGCCCTTGAACAGTCACACTCTGCTGTGCGATTTCATCTTGTGACCAAGCTTTATCTTGCTGAGTCAGTTGACGCATTTTTAGACCTGTGGTGTTCTTTTTGTCTGGCCAAAACTGAACATTCCAGCTCTGTTCCAATGCCGCTGTTGGGCCTCTTTCTTGTCCTTGCAGTGCCATCCAGCTGTTCATGGTGAGCTGCCACTGATTTTCCAACGCATCCAGCTCAATATTGTTGGTTTCACAGTAACCCTGCATCAAGACTTCCAGCTCACCGGCTTGCTTAGCGAATAGCACGGCTGAATCAAACTCTTGTTGATACACGCTACGGCTGATATGAGCAGTCGTGTCTGCTTGATAAGAGACACCGTTAACCTCAGATGAAGCCGTTTGCTCACCCGATGACTGGCAGCCTGCCATGATTAATACCGACAAGGGCATTAACAAAAATTTATGTGCCATGCTGTTACCTTACTTCCTAGTTTTTCTTTTAATTATATGAGTTCAATAAATATGAAACGACCGCTGGCCTCGTATCCCTACAAGTTCAGCGGTAGTCAGTCTTTTGTTAGCGGTTTTCTTAAGTAACTAAGCCGTTGGCTTAACTGAATTCAAGACAGCCTATAATGAGTCCAAAAACGCTAGTAGTGCTTCGCGTTCACTGCTACTCAAAGCTAATACTTTTTGTTTTGCCATTTCTGCTTCACCACCATGCCAAAGTACCGCTTCCATAACGTTTCTTGCGCGACCGTCATGAAGTAAGAACGTATGACCGTTCACTTCTTTGGTATAACCTAATCCCCAAAGTGGTGTGGTACGCCACTCTTGACCATTGGCAAGATACTCAGGGCGATTGTCGGCTAAGCCTTCTCCCATATCGTGCAGTAACATATCGGTATATGGGCTGATTAGCTGTTTAGACAACGCAGGTAAGCCTTCACGTTCTGCTGTGCGAATTTCAGCTTGGTGGCAACTTTGGCAACCAATAGCTTTAAACAGTTTTTTACCTTGAACAACCGCAGGCTTATCAACGTTGCGACGAATTGGAACCGCCAAATGCTGCGAATAGAACTCAACAAAATCTAGGATATTATCGCTGACTTCAGGTTCACCACCATTTGGAAAATCATCACAGGTTGATTGAGCTGATGTGCAGTTTTCGTTCGGGAACAAACTGCTTGTTAAGCCCAAATCGCCGTTAAATGCTGCAGCATTTTGTTGCATTAGGTTTGGCTGTCCGGCTTTCCAACCAAATCGACCCAACGCCATTTCGTTAGTTTGAACATCAAGAACATAATTGGCTTTGCCTGTTACGCCTTGGCTGTCCGCAGCTTGTTGCTTCGCGAAGCCAAGAATCGTTTCTTGTGGGATGCTCTCAAGCAGACCAAGACCAATCATTGGCGGCGCCACTCGAGCTGAAAACTCGGTCTTAGGATGCATCTCGCCGAAAGCAAGTTCAGTAATATTTAAAGTGGGTTTACGCAGAGTAACGACGGTGCCGTCTTTGAATTCAACAGGAACATCCGTGTAGCTAATGTTCACTTTGCCCTCTGGTTTTACACCTTGAAGCGCAAAATCTTGTAGCTGACCGCCGTACGTCGGCTCTGGAATTCCACCATCTCGAATGAAGGCTTGTCGCTGCTCAGGCGTTTCAGCCGGAATGCTTAAACGAACCAACATGGATACTGCGTTCTCATCTCCTTCTTCTGGCGCGTGACCACGACCATCTTTGATGTGGCAGTTTTGACAGCCGTTAGTATTAAATAGTGGTCCTAACCCATCACGAGCATCGGTTGATGACGGTGCAGGAACCCAAGGGTTTCTAAAGAAGCTATTACCTACGCTGAAATCCAAGCGCTTACTCATTGGTAGATTGGCTGCGGGAAGGGAAAAAGCGTTCGCTCCTTCTTTCTTCACGGTCGTTTTGCCGCCAGAGTAGGTTTCATGAGCGTGTAATGGAGATACGAAAAACAGTGCGGTTAATAGTGAGGCTGAGAGATACGACTTCATACATTGCCTTGCTGTGTTTTTGATTTTAGTTTTTATGTGGGTGTGGCTTTCTTGAGGATCAAACAATTAAGGGCTCAATCAGAGCCCTTACATTTGTGTCGGCTCGGGTTCTTAGAACTCGTGATCCGCTGTGTCTGGGTTTAGGCTATCAATGCCAATCACACCCGCAGCACGCTCAATAGCCGCTGTTTGAGACACTAGCGCAACAATTGTTTTGTTTACTAGTGCATTACCCGCAGCGTTGTCAGCAGCGATTAGCTGATCGAAGTGCTGGTTGTTTTTCTCTGCAGACGTTACTAATTCGCCTACTTGTGCACGTGCTAGGTCAAACTGCTTTTGAATCTCTTTCGCAGCTTGCTCATCTTTTTGCTCTACTAGGTCGAACAGGCTTGGGCCGGAAAGCAGAGTACCGTCTTCACGCTTGTATAGACCCGTGTAAACGTTGTAGATGCCTTGCTCGTTGTAGTAGTGAGAGTTGTGCGTGTTATCAGAGAAGCAGTCGTGCTCATCTTCAGTAGAGTTAGCTTCTAAAGCCACCTTCATACGCTCACCAGCAAGCTCACCAAGAGACAGTGAACCCATGCCGAATAACATTTTACGTAGGCCGTTTTCGCTAGATTCAGAAAGCAGTTCTTGACGGTAGTTGCCTTTCTCGCCTTCAGCCCACTGCTTTTCCATCCATTCTAGGTCTTGGATAAGTAGCTCAGCAGATGCTTTTAGGTATGCGCCACGACGGTCACAGTTGCCGTTAGTACACTCAGCGCCAACAACGAAATCAGTGTAAGCACGCTCACCTGCACCGCTGTTTGTACCGTTTAAATCTTGGCCCCAAAGTAGGAATTCAATTGCGTGGTAGCCAGACGCTACGTTCGCTTCAGAACCACCGATCTCGTTCAAGTCTGCGATTAGCTCAGGGGTGATGTTGGTTGCATCAACGGTAGTCTGACCAATTTGGAAAGTCTTGTTAGCCACGATGTTTGCGCTAGCGCCTTCGTTACCAAGTTCATATTGGTAATCAGTCGAAACATAATCAATCAGGCCTTCATCAAGTGGCCATGCGTTCAGTTGGCCTTCCCAATCATCAACAACAGCGTTGCCGAAGCGGAAAACTTCTGACTGTTGGTATGGTACGCGAGACTCAAGCCAAGCTTGTTTTACTTGTTCGAAGTTGCCAGCAGAAGGAGAAGCTAAGAAGGTATCAATAGAAGAGTTCAACGCTTTAGCTGTAATTACTGAATCTGCAAACACTGCATGCGCAATATCTGCGTAATGTTCTACAACTTGATCTTGAGTTACTGCTGCGAAAGAAGAAGCAGAGGCAAAAATGAGTGACGAAGTTACGGCTTTTGTCACTAAAGATTTAATGGTCATGAAGCATCCTTGTTGAGCTTTAAATTATTATTCGTAGTAATAGTGCAAACCATTATCATTTGCACTACGGATTCAAATAATACAAACTTACAATTTTATTGCAAGATAAATACAAAAAAACCTCACATATGTGAGGTCTTTAAACATTTTTATGTTAAGCGTAACAAAGAGGCTAATCAGATATCCAGATTATGCTTACCGTGTGAGACTTTTGCCTTCAGGTAGCTTTCATTACCCGATTTGATATGAGCAGAGGTATTCACCACTTCTTCAATCTCAATACCAAAAGATTTTAGCTCATTGATCTTCTTAGGGTTGTTGGTGACTAAGCGGATTTTTGTAGTACCTAAGGCGCGTAGCATTTCAGCAGCTTCAGTAAAATCGCGAAGGTCATCGCCAAAACCTAGGTGGTTGTTGGCTTCATAGGTGTTCATGCCTTCGCTTTGCAGACGGTACGCATCGATTTTGTTGTACAAGCCAATACCACGACCTTCTTGGCGTAAGTAAAGAATCACCCCACCCGTCTCACCCATAATTCTAATGGTTTCGTCTAACTGCTCGCCACAGTCACAGCGAGAAGAATGGAAAACATCACCAGTCAGGCACTCAGAGTGCATACGAACAAGAGGTATGTCTTGTGTCTTGTCTGCTGATTTAAATATCACAGCAACATGCTCTTTATCTGTTTTCAATCCATGAAAAGACAGAAGTTCAGCATCTATACTGCTTGTTACCCCTACTTTGAAATCTATTCTGGCACGCACTTCCGCCATAGCTATACTCACTTGAAAATTCGATGTATTTAACAACACTACATTATATGTCTAGGCAATATTTTGTAGCTAACTATCTAATGATAGACACTATGAGGCTGTTAACAATTTTTTTCAAGGTCGACCTCGTACAAATTGTTATAATATAACAATTATTTTTCACATAAGAAAAAACCCCACATTGGGATGACCAACATGGGGTTATAAATTAATCAGTTGCGGCTAAGACTACGATTTTTTACAGAACGATCAACTTACTTGAGTTTGCTTCCAGATGACAAGCTGAACCCAAGCGTTCTCTAATTCGGTTAACTCTTCTTGAGTAAGCGTAGAAATGCTCGACTTTGCACTGTATTTTTCTGCCCATTTATCAGATCGGACATGAGTATGGAACTCTTTCTTTAAATTTGAGATTACGTTATCCACAGATACATCCTTATATAGCAGTGCTTAGCCTTTATAATCAGTCAATGTTACAAAATACAGGTCAATTGGTAAACAGTAATACACAATTTTTATGAGCTCTTCCTAACACTTTTTACTGATAAATATATAAATAAGAGAAATGATAGGCTCGGTAGCAACCAAAGTAATAGATTTGAAACCTTCATCGCCGGCTTATAAAGTACAAATTCACCAAATCTTTCCGTCATATATCGAGTAATCTCATTATTACTCTTCCCTGCTTTCACCATATTGAACACAACAAGGCGTAAGTCTTTTGCTATTGGTGAGTTGGATTCAATCAGATTTTGGTTTTGACATTGTGGGCAGCGTAACGTTTTCGCCAAGCTAATAGCACGTTGCTGTTGTTCTGGGTTTTCAAACTCAAACAGTTCAACTTGAATACTCGTCTCTTTATTACTGGCAGTAAACAGATCTTCAGCCATGGTTGAAAGGCTAATCACTAAAAGAGCTGACAGCATAAACAAGGTTTGTACTAGAGACTTCATCATCCATTCACACCATCAAAATACATCGCAAGTTCATCTTTCCATACCATTTCATTAATCACGCCCAATAGCTTTTTAATGATCTGGCCATTAGCATCAACCAAATACGTTTCAGGTGTGCCGATTACGCCCAACTCTAATGCTAACTTGCCTTGAGGGTCACTGATCACGGTTGAGTACGGGTTGCCATCGTTCGATAACACGTTAATCGCAGCCCCAGAGTTATCTCGATAATTAAGCCCAACGATGGGAATGCCTTTATCGTGAAGTTGAAGCAAAAATGAATGTTCGGTTTTACATATCCCGCACCAAGATGCCCATACATTAACCAGTTGATAAGGGTGCTGCGTGACATCAGTAAGCGTAATTTTCTGCTGACCATTGACGCCTTCACTATTCACTAACGCAGTCGATGTAAATTCTGGAAATGCCCTTTGTTGTTCAGACACAATGGTCGACTGCTGCTTATTATCAAGCGCAAAGACAAATCCCAGCACCACAATCAATGCTAAGGCAATTAGAGTAATTAGCTTGTTACGAACGCTGGTATGCATACTGTGACGCCTTAACGGTTTTCTTTTTACGATGAGTCAATGAGAGCAAAGCGCCGATAATGGAGAACAGCCCACCAAACCAGATCCAGCGCGCATACGCCTTATACTGAACACGAAATGCGTAAGCGGTGGAATCGACTTTCTCGCCCATGGTGATATAAACATCGCCATGCCAGAACCACTTCATTGCAGGCTCACTCATGTTCATAACACGAACTTGGTAGTGTCTTCTTTCTGGCGCGATGGAAAAGCTTTGCTCGCTAGCATCTAATTCGAGTATCGCTTTTTCTGCAGTAAAGTTGGAGGCGACATAGAGCTCGGTATCACGATGAGAGAGCGTCCAACCCATAAACTCAACCTCTTCACCTGGGCTCAATTTGTAACTTCGCTCAAATGAATGGTAACTGTTCATCGCGGCACCTATCGCTAACACTGAAACCCCAACATGGGCAAAGGTCATCACCCAGACTTTACGTTGAAACTTGGAACTGCGCGTTACTGCCAAGCCATACACATGAGTGAGTAAAACCCAAAATGCGAGTGACCATGTCATCAGCACCATCACTTGGACCTTCTCTACTTGCAAAGCGTAACAGACAAACCCGAGGCAAATAGATGCTAGAGCGATCAACGTAATAACGCCTTTCGATGCTTGAGGCTTAATACTCAGCAATGGGGCAAGGCCGACGACAGCCAACGCAAGCAAAGCCAAAGGTGCAATCAAGAGATTAAAGTAAGGTGCACCGACCGAGATATTTCCCAGTCCAAGCAGTTCAAATACCATGGGATAAAACGTGCCGAACACTACGACAGCAGTCGCGAGAACAAAAATAACCACCGCAACTAAGCTCAAAAAGCTTTTGCTCGCAAAGCTAGTGATTGGATTCGACTCGAAAGATTCACCACGAACAATAAGAAGAGAAAACGAACTCACTAACACCAAAACCAGTATCAGCAACAGCGCGATACCTTTGGTTGGGTCAACAGCAAAAGCATGAACGGAAGTGAGGACGCCAGATCGAACAATAAAAGTACCGAGGATACTTAAACAAAACGTAATGAAAGCAAGGCTAAGTGACCACTTCAGCAACTGTTGCTTGCCTTTAGCAACACCCAAACTGTGCAATAGAGCGGTTGATGTTAGCCAAGGTAATAGGCTGGCATTTTCTACCGGGTCCCAGAACCACCAACCACCCCACCCTAACTCGTAGTATGCCCACCAAGAACCAAGAATGATCCCTGCGGTTAAAAAGATCCAAGCGACCAAACAACAACTGCGACAATGAGCGACCCAATCGAACTCAATCGGATCCACCAGCAAAGCGGCCACAGCAAATGCCAAGACCACAGAGAAACCAACATAACCCAAATACAACAGAGGCGGATGGAATATCAAACCAACGTCTTGCAGCATTGGGTTAAGGTCACGCCCTTCAAGTGGCAAGGTCGAATTCAGTTCAAATGGGTTCGAAGCAAATAAGGTAAACCATGCAAATATCGCGAGTAACACATTCATCACCCACAATACGCGGCTCTGATACTCAGAAGAATATTGCTTTTGTAGGGCAATCACACCCGACCAACAGCTAATGGTTAAGACCCAAAATAGCAATGAGCCTTCATGTCCAGCCCACACAGCGGCCATTTTGAAGAAGGTGGGTAATTGAGTATTGGAGTGTTCTGCAACATAGAGGATGGAAAAGTCGTCACCTACAAAGGCATAGCCAAGTAAAACGATAGCGCCAATGGAAAACAAAGCGCTAGAGAGGGAGAAACTGCGAATTAAAGCCACATTTTGTGCTTGTTTAGTTAGCATTTGATACATCGAATACACAGCGATAATGCTGCTGAGAACAGCGACCAAAATTAAACTAAACAGCCCCAAAGAACCGACCATATCACCTCAATCAGGCTCCGCTTGAGCAGAGCCAAGTTAAACAATTGTTCGCTTATACTGTTCCAATAAACAGGAACCAAGTAAGCAGATGACCAGTATCCAACATCTGCTTACTTGAGCAAAATTAAGCTATCGTTAACTGCCCTGCGTAAAGGACAAAAGTTCGCAGCATTAATACACCCATTAGGCTTAGCGAAGTCACTGAAAAAATATACACCGAGCTATGGCGGATTGAGGTTGGTGTCACTGCATTCAGCAACAACGGTAAAACCATGCCGACACCGATGACGCCGTACCAGAACCAACTCGCCCAGAAACCACTGCCAATTGCGTTCCATACTGCTTGCTCACTTTGACCACCAGCGAAGATAAGCCCAGTAAAGAAAGTAATAAGAACAAACAACTCAAACATCACGACCGGACGTTCGAATCCGTGGATCCATGAAATACTCGGGCTATGAGGTGATTCCTTAAAGACCAACACACCAAATAAAATACACGCCGCCGCTCCTGAGGATAAGCTCGAGAATAAGAACAAAATCGGCAACACTGGGTTATTCAATAGTGGGAAAGTATTCAAAGCTGACAACAAGAATCCGGTATAAGCGGCAAGCATCAGAGCAAGAACAGCTAAGAAGATTTCCAAAGCATTCTCAAACACTTCCAATTTGCCAATCCAGTTACCTACGAAATCGAGTCGCCCTTTTAACCAAGCTTGGTCATTCAAGAACACGACAATTTGATCTCGGAATATAATGCCGATCCAAAGGAATAGGATCACCATATACACTTGGAATAAGATCACACCCATCGACATCACAGACGTTGGGTTATAGAAGATCATGATCTTCCAAAAGGATAACGGTTTTGTCAGGTGGAAAACCAAAATAAGCAGACCTGAAATGATCCCAAATGGCGCGAGAAAAGCCGTGGCCTTTAACACCCCATTATGAGCAGGATCGCCTTCAATGACCTTACGTTTTAGATAAATGGAGATCATTACGGCACCTGCCGACATCCCCGCGAGAAATAGATAGATTGCTATAATCCAGTCCCATACCACAGTACCAGACTGAAAAGCTGTGTCCCATGCACTCATAATCAAATCTCCCCTTTTTGGTGTGGCACTTTGTAGAGTTTTGGCTGAGTGCCTAGATAAGCTTTATCCCTGTAAACCACCTCAGATTTAAGCACCTGGTTTATCTCACTCTTAGGGTCATTTAGATCGCCAAATACTAGCGCCTTGGTCGGGCAAGATTCGACACAAGCAGGCAGCTTCCCTTGTGCAAGATTGGTATCACGACAGAAGTTACATTTATCAGCCGATTTGTTCTCAGGGTGGAAGAAGCGCACTTGATACGGGCACGCTAACAAACAGTAACCACAACCGACACACTTCTCTTTATGCACATCAACGATGCCAGTTTTTTCATCTTTGTAGGCCGCCCCTGTTGGGCAAACCATCACGCAGGGTGCATTATCACAATGTTGGCAAGAGTTACGAGTAAAACGGTAATCAACATTTGGATATTCGCCTTGGGGTTCGCTCTTAATAATTTCTAAGCGCGACACGCCTTCAGGCACTTTGTTTACTTCACGACATGCTTCTGTACAAGCGGTGCAACCAATACACGCGGTCTCGTCATGAATCATTCCATAACGTTTAGCCCCGTCCTCTTGAACATTGGCTAGCGTTTTACGGCTTGTTACCGCCGCCGTTCCCGCAACACCTGTAGTAAAAATAACGGCACCAGCGCCAGCTAAAAAGTTTCTTCTTGAGCAGCTCATAGATTACTCCTCTTCTTTCTTCTGGTTGAAGTCTGAATGGCAATCCACACACAGCTTGATGGTTTGCTTTTTATCTAAGCCCAGCACCTTTGCTTCAGTCGCATGAACATCATGACAGTTTGAACACGTTAAATTTTGCGCGTGAACATCGTGGGTCCAACTCGCTTCGCGCAGATCATCCGGTTTGTGACAATCTATACATTGGCTATTGGCATCTAAAATTAAGCTAGGGTCTAGGAAAACCTTCTCGGTTCCCGGTTGTGATTGAGCCGCGCGATACTTCACCACTTCAGGTGCACCTTCACGGTGATCGGGGCTAATAGAACTATGACAGTCGGTACAATTTACTTCACGACCAAGTAAAGCGTGTGCACTTTCACCATGTGAACCCAATACCGTTTCTTTTGAATCTTTATGGCATTGAACACACTTGTAGTCTTTGTCACGTATTAATTCGACTTCATGTCTTGTTGATTCTCCTACTGGCGTAACAGCAGGCTCAGCAACAGCATGAATGGAATAACCATAGAGGCAGAATGCTAGAAGGGATTTAAGCATTATGACTATGGCCAATTTAATATTGCCCATTTTATCCTTTCCTTATACCGGCATTATTTAACTCTCAACTAAATAATATTCCGGTTAAACAAAAGTACCCTTAAACGATATTATTACCGCTTAAATGATATCAATTCTTATTTTGGATAAGCCACAACGCTTTCTATAGTTAGAATATACCTCTAATTGGGTAATACGAAATTTGAATGGGTTAATCTGTGAACGCAATCACCCTATTTATATCATGGTCAATCTAGGTAATTGATTGTTATATATTATAATAATTATCAATTGAACTTTAATATCCCTACCCAGCAATACCCCTTTAGGGTTATATAAACTTCAACGTGATTGAAGTCACTACCATTA
>NZ_JBFRTN010000114.1:0-7617 GCF_041474095.1 Vibrio sp. 10N.222.54.A3 | reverse complement strand
CTCCTCCTACTCGATTCTGAAACTTTCTGAATCTTTCTCAACCAACGAATACGTTATTCTGTCACGGCTTCTTGTTTGAAGCATGGGCTTTTCAACGTGTTCATCTTTTCGATTTCATTGGTTAAGCGCAGCGAGAGCAGGGCTTTCTGGTTCGAAGCAAAATCAAACATCACGATAGTCGCAGTGCCAACGGTCGTCAGTTTCTGTTGAGCCTTACTGACAATCGCGTATTCCATGGTGAATCGGTCATCTTGAATATCGGTAACACGTGAGCCGACCATCAAGGTATCTGGATACGTGACTGGGCGGAAATACTTACAGTAAGTGTCACCAAGAACAGGACCAACTTTGGTAATCGCCATCTCTTCCATCAGCTCGACGTGCTTGAAAAAATCTAAGCGAGCGGTTTCGAAATAGCGAAAATATACAGCGTTGTTAACGTGATTGAGTGCGTCCATTTCTCCCCAAGCGACAGGGATTTCTGTTACTACCGGGTAGTCAGATAATAGTGCTTCCATGCGAACTCTCTTATTGTTATGTAGGGATAAGTTGTTATTGGAATAAAAACCCTACCGCTAAATTAACAAAACTGCAACACGCGTGATTTAAGTTTTTGAAGCTTGAAACCACACAATGTCAGTGACTTAGTTGCACATCCACTCAATGGTTACGCACTAAGGTGTTTGAATTGCAGCTCAACCAAGCGTTGGTACAATTCGCAGCTATTGATGAGAGACTGGTGGTCGCCGATGTCTACTAGTTGTCCTTTATCGAGCACCGCAATTTGGTCGGCGTGTTTAATTGTTGATAATCGATGGGCGATAATGATCGTCGTTCTGCCACGCATTAACTCTTCTAACGCTTGTTGTACGTGATGCTCACTTTCACTGTCTAGTGCGCTGGTTGCTTCATCCAACAATAGAATATTTGGATCTTTCAAGATGGCACGTGCGATAGCAATACGTTGTCTCTGCCCACCAGAAAGCCTTACACCACGTTCACCAAGAAAGCTGTTGTAGCCATCAGGTAGGTTTTGAATGAACTCGTGTGCGTGCGCTTTCTTCGCCGCTTCGATCACTTGCTCGTCTGTTGCCTGCGGGTTGCCGTAGCGAATGTTATGGAACACATCGTTACTGAACAGAGCAGGTTGTTGCGGTACCAATGCCATCTGCTTTCTTAGCTCGTTAGGATCAAACTGATTCAGTTCAACACCGCCTAAGGTGACCTTACCCACTTGTGGGTCGTAGAAACGTTGCAGCAGTTCGAACAGGGTAGTTTTACCTGCGCCAGACGGGCCAACCAGTGCCAACACTTTGCCTTCATGGGCAGTAAGCGTGAGGTTGCTTGTTGCGGGTTGGTCCGGTCTTGATGGATAACAGAAGGTCACATCATCAAATGCTACTTCTGGCGTTACGTTAGCAAGCGAGGTTGGGTTCGCAACTGGCGCAACAATATGGCTTTCAACTTGTAGGATCTCGATTAAGCGCTCGGTCGCACCTGCCGCGCGTTGCAGTTCGCCCATCACTTCTGAAATCGTACCTAATGACGAAGCAACCATGATTGCGTAGAACACAAACGCGGCTAAGTCACCTGCCGACATAGTGCCGTTGATAACATCACTGCCGCCAACCCAAAGCATGCCTGCAATAGCACTAAATACAATCACGATAACGCCAGAGATAAGAATCGCGCGCTGTTTTACACGCTGGCGACCAATCTCATATGCCTTTTCAACTTCAACCGCGAATGACGCTTTCTCTTGCTCTTCTCGGCTGTAGCTTTGCACCGTTTTAATGTGTTCAATCGCTTCACCTGCGTAAGAACCCACATCAGACATCGAATCCTGACTTTGACGAGATAGGGCTCTGACACGACGCCCGTAGACAAGGATCGGGATCAAGATAAATGGCACCGAGGCCAATACAATCAACGTCAGCTTAATGTTGGTGGCAAACAGCATGATGATTGCACCAATACACATCAACGCGCTGCGCATCGCCATAGAGAACGATGAACCTATGATGCTTTGAAGCAGAGTAGTATCCGTTGTAATGCGCGACATGATGTCGCCACTGCCATTGGTTTCGAAGTAACTCGGATGCAGCGTCACGACATGATTGAAAACCGATAAGCGAATGTCTGCACTCACGCGTTCCCCAACAGAAGAAACCAAGTAGAAGCGGAAGAAAGTACCAATCGAGATCAACACGACCACGACCATGATGAACTGAATTGCGCTGCCTAAATCTGAGAGTGATTGTTGGCTAAAACCTTGGTCGATGAGAAGGCGAATACCGTGTCCGACTGAAAGGGTTAAGCTCGCTGTGAAGATCAACGCGATCAACGCAGCAATAACACGACCTTTATAAGGCTGAATGAATTTACTCAGCTCAAACAAAATACTGAGGCTTTTTTTCTCAGGTTTGGGTTCTGGCGCTTGTTGAGTCGATCGCTGAGTCTGTCGCTGGTTCGAGTCGAGCGTAGAAGAGACATCGTTTTGCATATGACTGCCTTAATGTGTTGTCGCTTTAAAAATAGATGGCTTGTTGCTTGTTGCTTGTTGCTTATGGCTAATTGCTTTATGACTTATTGCCTGTACTGCGCGTTGTTCGCTGGGCAGTAATTGTTGTTGAGAATCGAACCCATTAAAGCATTTATTGCGCTGTGACGCTCCCTAGGAAACTCAATTTCCAATATTTCATCAACACTAAGTGAATAATTCGAAACGACCTTAAAGGAAAACTAAGCATTTTGATCCAGTCAGTTGGATAGGAAACCAAGCTATTTAACCCTAATTTTTATGCAAGTAAATTAGCGTTGATAGGAGAGTGCACACATAAACAAGCAACCGTGCGATGATTTATAAATTGATAGCAAAACGTTTGCTATTTATCTCGATATTAGCTTTATCAATGACTTGTAAGTTTTGGTTGTAAGACCAGTTATAGCGACTGTTTTTTGTGGAATATTTGTTACAAAAATTCAACAAAGTAGTTTTTTATACATTTTTCTTGCATAAAAACTCAGATTGAATAGAATAACCAACAAATGACAATTAATGCAGTATTGTGGCATGAGTATTCAAGTAAAGAGCATCAACAAATCATACGGTGATACCCAAGTTCTTCACGACATCAGTTTCGACTGTGAGAGTGGCGAAACCTTGGTATTGCTTGGCCCAAGCGGCGCGGGCAAGAGTTCATTACTGCGTGTATTGAACCTGCTTGAAATCGCGGACAACGGCGAATTAGACATTGCGAATGAGCAATTCGATTTTTCAAGCCAAATCCAAGAGAAGCAGGGGCTTAAACTTCGTCGTAAAGTCGGCATGGTGTTCCAGCAATACAACTTATGGCCACACATGACGGTGATGGAAAACTTGATTGAAGCACCAACCAAAGTGGCGGGTTTGGATAAGCAAGAAGCGATTAAGCAAGCGCAAGAAGTCCTAAAGACACTTCAACTTGCCGACAAAGCAGACGCTTGGCCACTTCAACTGTCTGGCGGTCAACAACAGCGTGTTGCGATTGCACGTGCGCTGATGATGAAACCGGATGTGTTGTTGTTTGATGAACCAACAGCGGCGCTTGATCCTGAGATCACCAACCAAGTCGTGAGCATTATTAAAGAATTGAGCGGAACGGGCATTACCCAAGTGGTCGTGACGCACGAAGTCGATTTCGCGAAGAAGATTGCTAGCCACGTTCTGTACCTAGAGAAAGGGTACATCATTGAACACGGCACCAGCGATTCATTCGTTAATCCGCAGACACCTGAGTTTGCTGAATATTTGACTCATTAAGTAAGTCACTTATTAAAAGAAAGTTGACTCACTAGATCTAGCTAAACACAACATCAATTAAAACAATCAAATTATAAGAATGGCCACAGGCCGCTATTACACAGTATTCGGAGTAACAAAATGAAAAAGATTCTACTAGCTTCACTTATCGGCCTTGCTTCTTTTAACGCAGCAGCTCAAGAAGAAATCAAATTCGCGATGGAAGCAACGTACGCACCATTCGAATACATGGATGAGAACAACCAAATTCAGGGTTTTGACGTAGACTTAGCAAACGCACTTTGTGAAGAGCTGAAAGCAACGTGTACTTTCCACAACCAAGCATTCGATAGCTTGATCCCTGCACTTAAATTCAAACGTTACGATGCGGCTATCTCGGCAATGGACATCACAGAAGCGCGTCTTAAACAAGTGAACTTCTCTAACGCATACTACGATAACTCTGCAGCATTCATTTCTTTCGAAGGCAAAGTAGCAGACCAAGCAGCACTAGAAGGTAAGCGTGTTGGCGTTCAAAACGGTTCTACTCACCAGAGCTTCCTACTTGAGCAAATGACTGGCGTAACAGCGGTACCTTATTCAAGCTACCAAGATGCATTTATCGACATGAAGAACGGTCGTATCGATTCTGTATTCGGTGACACAGCCGTTGTAGCAGAATGGTTCAAGAAAGAAGACAACCTAACGTACGTTGGCGATCAAGTAACAAACCAAGAGTACTTCGGTAACGGCTTTGGTATCGCAGTAAACAAGAGCAACCAAGAACTTGTAGACCAGCTTAACGTTGCACTTGCTGCAGTGAAAGCGAACGGCGAATACGACAAGATCTTCAACAAGTACTTCGGTAAGTAATTTATGGAATTAACGGGTTACTCTTTAGGGCTCGTCGAAGCAAGCTGGATGACTGTTCAGCTTGCATTCGTAAGTCTATTGGTTGGATTGGTTCTAGCAGTTTTGTTTGCAAGTGGTGAGATGTCTCGTCGTATTGCAATCAAATGGCCAACGACTGCATTTGTGACGATTGTTCGTGGTTTACCAGAAATTCTGGTCGTACTGTTTATCTACTTTGGTTCGACACAAGTTCTGTTCATGATCACAGGCGACTTCATAGAAGTGAGCCCGTTCTTATCTGGTGTTGTTGCACTGTCACTTATTTTTGCTTCTTACGCTTCGCAAACTATTCGTGGTGCGTTGAAAGCAGTAAGCAAAGGCCAGAGAGAAGCAGCAAGTGCGCTTGGTATTTCGCAATCTCATGCTTTCTTCAGAGTCGTATTGCCACAAGCTGTAAGACACGCGCTACCAGGGTTAACCAACCAATGGTTAGTGTTATTGAAAGACACTGCATTAGTTTCGCTAATTGGCGTAACAGATTTGTTGAAACAAGCACAACTAACATCCGCTGCAACGCACGAAGCATTTACTTGGTACGCGACAGCAGCAGCAATCTACTTGGTCATCACTTTAATCACACAAAGATTGGTAAAAGTGATTGATGGTAAGTTCTCTATTCAAGGTTTGGGTAACAAAGGGGCAATGGCATGAATCAACAATACCTCTCTCAAATGCTTGAAGGCTTAGTGACCAGTCTTCAACTCACAGGCGCTTCATTGCTTGTTGGTTGTATCTTGTCACTGCTGATGACGGTAACGCTAATTCTAAGAATACCGGCGATTCACTGGTTCACTCGTGGCATCATCACGCTGTTCACTGGCACACCATTGTTGGTTCAAATCTTCTTGGTGTATTACGGCCCGGGTCAGTTCGATTGGATTCGTGAAAGCTTCATGTGGACTTGGTTAAGCCAACCTTGGTTCTGCGCAATGTTAGCATTAGCTTTGAACACCGCGGCATACAGCACGCTACTGTTCAGAGGCGCATTCAACGCCATTCCAGCAGGGCAGTGGGAAGCATGTCGCGCACTTGGTATGGACAAAATCGCAACGCTGAAAGTGTTACTGCCATATGCACTACGCCGCGCCGTTCCAGCTTACTCGAACGAAGTGATTCTAGTTTTCAAAGGTACGTCACTGGCAAGCACCATCACCATCATGGATTTGATGGGTTACGCTCAGCGTATCAACGGCCAAACCTACGACACACTTACTGTGTTTGGTATCGCCGGCGCATTCTACTTAGCAGTAAACGGCATACTAACGCTGATCTTCCGTCAGGTAGAGAAGAAAGCCCTCGCATTCGAAGCCGCGTAAGCTAGCCACACACAAGCTTAACTAACGTATAAAGCCTGCCATTTATGTTCGCATAGATGGCAGGCTTTTTTGTGTTTGGGGTATGTGTAGTGGTACTGTTTTTATATCCAGTTCTGCGCAGTTTTGGATATTCATACCATACGGAAATATTCTGCATTTAGTCATTCAATGAACGTATCTATGTTTTAAGTCACTGAATTGCTGTGATTAATCGTGGTAAATTACCGTACATATGAAACTAGATAGACTGATTCTGTATTTAAATGCAGAATTTTTCGGTCTAATAGCTGTTAAGCGTATAGAGGAGTTATATGGAAGTATCAAGCTCAGCAGTTTCCAGTGTGATGAAAGTAGGGCTTCAAATTGTCACCTCTCGCAAAAGACCAGTACTTGAAGTTTACCATCAAGTACACAATCGATTTGGTCCGGAGAAAGAAAGCAGAACGAGTTGGGGGGAAAATGATGAGAGTGTGTATAAAACCAGATACCAAGAAATTTTTGTGCAGTTTACACTCGTTAATATTGGTGCAGAAAGGGCTGAAAATGTAAAATTATCGATTTCGGGAGACTTAAAGCGAGAATTCCCACGTGAGCACTACCCAAATAATTTTAATGAAATTTACCCTCAAATAGCGCCAGGGCAATTGATTTATTTATTTCAATTTTCAGATAGTGATTTGTTAATTTGGGAAACTAAGGCCGGAGCTAAATACTCAACAAAAAAAATGAAGCAAGAGTTACTAGAGATTACGATGGAGTATGATCCACCAAAAGGTCTTATCAACACCTTATTATCTCTACCTTGGTCATTACGTGGAAAAAGAAGGTATTGTGATAAGTATCGGTTTAAAGCAAGTATGGTTGAAGGTGATTTACCTCCCGCAGAATACGCTTAACAAATAAGGATTAAGGTGTTGCGCAGCCAACACTAAATCCCGAGTGTTGAACAAGCCCGAAGCCACTTTATTAAGTAAATTGTACGATTGAACTTGAAGGGCACATCGCTTTGAGGCTTTTCTCAAAGCGAGCGAAGCTAAGATAAGGTTGCGATAGAAATCATATCAATCAGTTAGCTATTTTTCGTTTCTTTCGTCGTTACATCTCCTCTGCTCTCGTCAATGCCATTCTCCTTGTTATCAATGCCTTTCGGCTACATGGGTCGGCTCACTCCAACACACGCCATCTGATGCTGACAGCAAGGGCATACTCGTATTGCTTTGGTTCTTATCGGTGCGGTTAGCGGCGGCATTATATAGAGCAAGTTCAATAACAACAGTTGAATGCGGGCTCTTAAGGCGTGTGCTTGACCACGTAAAAAACCGTAATCTCGTACTCGCTGCAACCCTTTGGGCAGCGCGTGCTGCAAAATGAGCAGTAAGAACTTCAGAGTGGGCAAGGTGCGCGTTCGCCATGCATTGGTCTGGCTCTCTTTATAGCGGAAGGTGACAGTATCATCTGTGATACTGATGATGTCTTCATCAGGCAGCACACCACGATAGAGATAGCGAGCCAAATAGCTCAACGCAGCCTGACCGTATCCCACTTGTCTGCAATCGACCACCCATTGTTTTGGGTATGCCACTCGGCAACCACAACGTTGGGTGTTGA
>NZ_JBFRTN010000113.1:0-26581 GCF_041474095.1 Vibrio sp. 10N.222.54.A3 | reverse complement strand
GCCTCCTCCTACTCGATTAGTCTGGATTAGTCTAAACTGGACTGAATGTTCTGTGTGGAGCCTAAACCGGAGCACCACTATGGAATTTGAAGTCGCTGTCTTCTGAAGTGATAAGATCAGCTTCTACTTGAGCAAAATGTGAAATACGCTCTGAAATATCTTTCCCTGCGATCTGTTCTGCTAGCTCAAGGTAATCTTGGTAGTGGCGAGCTTCTGAACGAAGTAGAGACACGTAAAACTTCTTCATGTCTTCTTCCAAGAAAGGAGCCAATTTAGCGAAGCGCTCACAAGAGCGAGCTTCAATAAACGCACCGATGATAAGCTTATCAACCAGAGCATCAGGCTCGTAAGTCTTAACTTGTTTGATCAAGCCCTTAGCGTAACGACCCGCCTCGATTGGCTGGTAAGTCACGCCTTTCTTCTCCATCAACTCCATGACTTGGTAGAAGTGATGCAGCTCTTCTTTGATCAGTAAAACCATCTTATCGATTAGGTCAGCACCGTAATTACAGCCTTCTTTCGCTGTGATTTGCTTGGATACGTTGCTTTTACCACGCAGAGACTCTAAGTCTCCGATACGACGGTAAGCAAATTGCTCGTATGGCAAAATCCATTCATTCAGTTGCTTCGCGCTTTCTTTATCGACGGCGTACTTGCGAATAAGGAATAAAGCACTCTGTGCCGCCTTAAGTTCACACAGCATGTGATCGCGTAGAATGATGTGAAGATTTTCTGGCTTTTTGGCTTCATCTATCCATGAATCTGGCGTTTCGGCTTTAAGAAAAGAGTGGATTGGAGCGAGTAATTCTTGATACATGGTCAGGGAAAGTTTGTTGATAATGCGGGGATTTTATCACAGCTCAAGAGATCTCCCTATACAGAGAAAGGAAATTCAACAGCTACAAAAAAGGCCGCCTATTTAATGTAAATAAGGCGGCCTTTAAGTGTTGAGTTAGACTGTTACCATTTCTTCTTCTGACCGAAGAGGGCATCCATATCGTCTTCTCGTTCTTTAGATTCCATCTGCTGCAAATCTTGAGCGTTTTTGTCTTGGCGTTTCTGGTCAAGCTCGTTAAGCATCTGTTGAAGCTTTTCTTTGGCTTGATTAGAGTACGAGTCGTTCTTAGTCGCCAAAGCATCAATACCTTTGCGTAATAGCTGAATCGCTGTTCCCGGTTGTCCGCGAGAAATCGAATCGTTTGCACGTTTGATAACATTTTCAATGTTAATACGGATTTGAATTGTTTCTAGGCGAGCATTTTCAACCACATAAGCTTGAGTCTCGAAACGGCCTTTATTGTGCTCGTTGCGCACCGTATCACGCAGGCGTTTAACTAACTTAAGCATCATGATCGCTTGCTTGTCACTACTTGGTACGCGGAAAGCGGTACTCTCGCCACCTTTGTAGTTCTCTTTTAGCTGAGTGATTTGTTGTTTTACGCTTTCAATGCGTTGGGCAAGCTGCTTATTTTTTGGATCGAGTTGATACATGTTTTCTAATGCATCAAGAATTCGATTGTTTAAGCATACAAGAAGATCTTGGCTAAACGGCATGTGATGAGCGTTGCCAATCAGTTCTTCTGTACCGTCAATAATGGTTAGATAACGAGAAGCTTCCTGTTTCTTCGCTGTTTCTACCTTAACTTTATATTGAAGCATGATGTTGTAGCCTAAAACTAACACCAAAAGAACGGCTACTAAGACGATTATTAAACCAATATTCATATATTTGAGTCTGCTTATTATTTTCTATAGCTAACTGGAGAGGATACACGATTCCATTGTGTATCGGCACTCGTAAATTGCAATTTCTGATTATCTCTTGTTGAGCGAAATCGGCAATCAAAACTTACCAACTAATGTATGAGAATGAGGGTTGGGTTGCAAAGCGTTAGTGATATTTTTGTTTGTTAAGCTAGAAAAACTCAATTTTTCTGTCATTTTTGTGTTCGAAGCGTTATAACTATTAATTATATTACACGCGACTATAACGCTCTCTTTGCAAATAAGTTAGCACAGAAATGAGTAAAGGATTACGAGGTTAGATATGAAGTTACAGCAACTGAAGTACATTGTTGAGGTTGTAAACCATAACCTAAATGTTTCAGCTACAGCAGAGAGTTTGTACACATCTCAGCCTGGCATTAGTAAGCAAGTTAGATTACTTGAAGACGAACTAGGTATTCAGATTTTTGAGCGTAGCGGCAAGCATCTAACGCAGGTTACCCAAGCGGGTGAGGATATCATTCGTATCTCTCAAGAGATTTTGGCACGCGTTGAAAGTATTAAAGCGGTAGCGGGTGAGCACAC
Source organism: Vibrio sp. 10N.222.54.A3 (assembly GCF_041474095.1). Taxonomy (NCBI): domain Bacteria; kingdom Pseudomonadati; phylum Pseudomonadota; class Gammaproteobacteria; order Vibrionales; family Vibrionaceae; genus Vibrio; species Vibrio sp. 10N.222.54.A3. The sequence continues at coordinate 24,271 of NZ_JBFRTN010000113.1, read as the reverse complement.
TCATCCAGAGATGGGTACATTGAATATTTCAACGACTCATACTCAAGCTCGTTATGCACTGCCTGATGTGATTAAAGGTTTCACGGCGCGTTACCCTAAAGTATCGCTTCACATGCACCAAGGTACGCCAAGCCAAATGTCAGAAGCCGTCGCTAAAGGTACAGCGAATTTTGCGATTGCAACGGAAGCGCTACACCTTTACCAAGATGCGATTATGCTGCCTTGTTACCACTGGAACCGTTCGATCGTCGTGACCAAAGATCATCCCCTGGCACAGAAGCGTAATATCACGATCGAAGATCTTGCGGCTTACTCTCTCGTGACTTATGTATTTGGTTTCACTGGCCGTTCTGAGCTTGATACCGCGTTTAACAAAGTAGGTTTAACACCGCGTGTTGTGTTTACTGCGACCGATGCAGACGTAATCAAAACCTACGTTCGTATGGGCATTGGTGTTGGTGTAATTGCAAGTATGGCTATTGACCACGAGCAAGATACTGATTTGGTTGCGATTGATGCGAGCCATCTATTTGGTGCGAGCACAACCAGCATTGGTTTTAGAAAAGGCACCTTCTTGCGTTCTTACATGTTTGATTTCATGGAGCGTTTTGCACCGCACTTAACTCGCCCTGTGGTTGAGCAAGCTATTTCTTTGAAATCGAACGAAGAGATCGAAGAGATGTTTAAAGATATCGAACTGCCAGTTCGTTAATCTCATCGTGTAAATTTTGATTCTTATTCGGCCTGTATTTGCAGGCCGTTTTTCTTTTGGGCTTTTAGCTTTCGTTTTCTTTATCGATCCTTTCCATTTCGACCTCTTACCCCTACAATCCACGCATCATAGGGGGAAGCATGCATTCACGATTTAAAATACTCGATTCATTTTTGCTAGAGCACCAGATTTACTGGCGTTCAGAGCCTTTTCACCTATGCCAAACTCAACAGCAGCCGTGGAAAGAGGTCAATCGTCCACTCGTTGATTGGTTACAAAGCTTAGATAATGAAAGCATTCAAATTTTAAAAGAGCAGCCTCTGCTTTTGGTTGAGAAACTAAGTCACTTCCTCCCTGAATTAGATGCTGCTACCCAAAACATCCAGTTCGATAACACTGCTTTGGTTGGTTTAGACCTCCCACGTGGTACTGCTGATGGTATCCCCGGCCGAAAGCTGAATCAAATTGTCGCAATGGGCGAGGCTGTATTAGAGCATCACCATGGCAAAGAGTGGCTCGAGTGGTGTTCTGGGAAAGGCTTTCTTGGTCGAATCCTATCTCAGCAATCGGATCAAAAAGTCACTAGCTTTGAATGGCAGCAATCGTTATGCGAAAGCGGACAAAAGATTGCTGATGACCAGAAATTAGCGATGAACTTTGTTCAAGGCGATGCGTTTTCTGAAAGTGCTGATGACGTGTTTAACTCAAACCAACATGCCGTAGCCCTTCATGCTTGTGGCGATCTTCATGTTGAGCTAGTTAAAAAGTCAGTCTCACATGGACTACCCGCGGTCACTATTTCCCCTTGTTGTTATCATCTTATTCGAGACGAAGCGTATCAAGCGATGTCTTCTGTCGCGAAAAGCTCAGCATTAACGTTAAGTAAGAGCGACTTAAGAATTCCGCTTCAAGAAACCGTCACTGGTGGTGAAAGAGTAAAAAGACATCGCCAACTAGAGATGAGCTATCGTCTAGGCTTCAGCCAGTTACTTAAGGCTGAACTTAACATTGACCAATACATTCCTGTACCGAGCATCAAAAAATCAGAGTTAGCTGAGGGTTTTGAATCTTTCTGCCGCTGGGCATCTGAAGTGAAAGAGCTATCGCTGGTTTCAGAGATTGATTTTGACTCTTATTTTGTTCAAGGCGAAACGCTTTTCTGGGAAATGGAAAAGCTGAGTTTGGTTCAACAAGTCTTTAGACGACCATTAGAGATATGGCTGGCTTTAGATCGCGCTATCTATCTGCAAGAGCAAGGTTATGAAGCTACGATTGAAGAGTTCTGTGAACGCACTATTACGCCAAGAAATCTATTGATTCATGGGGTTAAAATTGAGCGCTAGTGGTAAACAGTCTATTCGTGTTTTTTGCCCTAAATCCAGTAATGCAAAAAAGCCAGCGCGACATTATGTCGTACTGGCTTTTTGTTTAATGTGTATGGGTTAACTGAACGCTTCAACGAGAATATTATTGCGTTCAGTTAGTCATTACATCATTAGTTAAACATTGCGATTGCTTCTGCTGGGTCTACGTATTCAAGGTCAAAGCTCTCTGCAACTTCTTTACAAGTTACTTTACCGTGAATAACGTTTAGACCTTCTAGGAAGCCTTCATCAGATAGAAGTGCTTCGCGGTAGCCTTTGTTCGCTAGCTTAACAATGTAAGGAAGTGTTGCATTGTTTAGTGCGTAAGTTGAAGTGCGAGCAACAGCGCCAGGCATGTTTGCAACACAGTAGTGAACTACGTCATCAACAATGTAAGTTGGGTCTGCGTGAGTGGTTGCGTGAGAAGTCTCGAAACAACCGCCTTGGTCGATTGCAACGTCAACAACTGCTGAACCTGGCTTCATCTTAGCGATGTGCTCTTTTGTAACCAGTTTTGGCGCTGCTGCACCAGGGATTAGTACTGCACCAATCACTAGGTCTGCTTCTAGAACATGCTTCTCAATGGCGTCTTCAGTAGAATAAACCACTTTTGCGCGACCTTGGAATTCTTCATCAAGACGACGCAGTGTATCTACGTTACGGTCAAGAATTGTAACATCAGCGCGAAGGCCTACAGCCATACGTGCTGCGTTAGCACCGACAACACCGCCACCAACAACAACAACTTTTGCTGGTTCAACACCTGGAACGCCACCAAGAAGAAGACCACAACCACCGTTAGATTTCTCTAATGTTTGTGCACCTGCTTGAATAGACATGCGACCAGCTACTTCAGACATTGGTGCTAATAGTGGCAAGCGACCCATATTATCTGTTACAGTCTCATAGGCTACGCAGACAGCTTTGCTCTTGATAAGCTCTTCAGTTTGTGGAAAATCTGGTGCAAGGTGTAAATAGGTAAATAATATTTGCCCTTCGCGAAGCATAGCTCGCTCGACAGCTTGAGGTTCTTTAACCTTTACAATCATCTCTGCTTTCGCGAAAACGTCAGCAGCAGTAGGAAGAATGGATGCGCCTACAGCGATGTAATCATCGTCTGAAAAACCGATACCAGTACCGGCATTGGTTTCTACAAAAACTTGGTGGCCGTGTGAGATTAGTTCTCTCACGCTAGCTGGGGTCATACCAACGCGGTATTCGTGGTTCTTGATTTCCTTAGGTACGCCAATGATCATCCTGACTCCTCATTTTATTTTGGTTGTTTTATCTATGTGTAGGGTAATTCTGTCGAATTAATATCTAGTATAGATAGGTTCAGATAAAATTTGATACTGAATATTAAAAAGTTGTAGTATATTTTTTTGCAAGGAAGTAATAAGGTGGAATAAAAAATGGCAGACAATTATAAGAAGCCGTCCAAGGAACTAGATCGTATTGACCGCAACATTCTTAATGAGTTGCAAAAAGACGGTCGTATCTCAAACGTTGAACTCTCAAAACGAGTAGGACTTTCTCCAACTCCATGTCTTGAACGTGTTCGTCGTTTAGAACGTCAAGGTTACATTACTGGGTATACAGCGTTGTTGAACCCACAGTACCTTGATGCTTCACTTTTAGTGTTTGTTGAAATTACGTTGAACCGTGGTGCGCCAGATGTGTTCGAACAATTCAACACCGCTGTGCAGAAACTGGATGACATCCAAGAGTGTCATTTAGTGTCGGGTGATTTTGACTATCTTCTAAAAACACGTGTATCTGATATGGGTGCTTACCGTAAGCTACTGGGTGATACGTTACTTCGTCTACCGGGCGTAAACGACACTCGAACTTACGTAGTAATGGAAGAAGTGAAACAAACCAATCAACTTGTGATTAAAACTCGTTAGTCACAATTGGTGAAATGAAAGAAAGCGGACATTTGTTCCGCTTTCTTGCTTTCTGGAATTGGGTTTTTCTGTTTGATATGGTTAAATCAACAGTAGTTTCATTGAAACGAGCGGCTTTGGCCGCTCGAGATGTTTTTATCCCGTTTAATTATTAAGTTGGTTTATGTTCAAGCAGAGCAGTAATAAAGTAGAAACAATCATTAAAACGAGTGAAGAGCCTCAGTCTCCTCGTTTGAGTGGTTCTCAACGTCTCAAAGAGTGCAGTCTGATTCTCGGTGTTCTCTTCTCTATTCTACTTGCCGTTGCGTTATTAACTTTTAGTCCTGCAGACCCATCATGGTCACAAACGGCGTGGGGTGGTGACATTCAAAATGCGGGTGGCTACCTAGGTGCTTGGTTGGCGGATACGCTTTTCTTCGTATTCGGTTCTTTGGCTTACCCTTTGCCTATTTTAGTGACGGTTGCTGCGTGGGTATTATTCCGCAAACGTAATGAAGACGAGCAGATCGACTTCATGCTGTGGGGCACTCGCTTACTTGGCCTGACTGTCCTAATTCTTACGAGCTGTGGTCTTGCGGATATCAACTTTGACGACATCTGGTACTTTTCATCCGGTGGCGTAGTGGGCGACGTCTTAACAAGCCTTGCTCTTCCAACGTTGAATGTTCTTGGTAGTACGCTGGTTCTTCTTTTCTTATGGGGTGCTGGCTTTACTCTATTGACCGGTATTTCTTGGTTAAGCATTGTGGAATGGTTGGGTGAATGTGCCATCAAATTCTTCACGTCTGCTGTTAATAAGGCTCGAGGCCAAGACCAAGAGCTGCTTGAGCCTCAATTAAGAGAATCAGCAGACCGCGATTTAATCGAAGAACGTCATCACCAGCATCAAGAGCCAACTTACCGCGATGTTCCTGCTATAGAAGACAACAAAGAATCAACAGAGCATGACCCGCTAGATCCAGCGATGAGTTTTTCTGCGACCAATGATTCGTCAGACGTGGCGACAAATGCGCGAGACAATGCTGCATCGCCGAAGCGTCATTACAACATTCATATGCCAGTCGAAGCTCCAGCGAAGCAAGATGCTCCTGTTCATGAAGAACCTCAGGTTCAGCCTCAAACGGTAATTGAGTTAGAGCAACCGATCCCTGCAGCACCTGTTTACCAAGCGCCAGAAGAACCGTTAGAAGAAGGTATTGAGCGCTCTAAACAGTTGAATGCAACGATAGAGCAGCTAGAAAATGCGGCCATGTATGAAGATGACCTAGCGGAACAAGATCAGGTCGACGCGCATGATTCTCAGGTTGCTTATCAACAATACATGCAGAACGAACAACCAGAAGTTAGCCCTGCTCATGCTGACCTTGAAAGTGCTGAACCAGAATTAGATAGCTCACCACAAGTAAATGGCGAATTTGGTGCTGAAGATGTTCAACTTGAATCTTTATACGCTTCACCTATGGGCGAGTCAGAAGCAACAGTGGAAGACGATTTCTCTGCACAACCTTCACCGTTTGATGTGACGGAAGAGCAAAGCTACCAACAGGGTGCAGGTCTTGAATCTGAGCAGGCTGAAGCTGAGTTAGCTGGCGCAGCATTAACCGAAGAACAGTTTGAACCTTTCTCTTATCAAGAAGAACATTCAGAGCCTGAACAGCCAACAGCACAAAGCCTAGAGCCAGCAGTTGATCTTCCTTGGGAAGAAGTAACGGAAGAAGAATCTGCGCATCAAGATCAAGATGTCGCCGCATTCCAAAGCATTGTTTCTGAAGCCCAAGCGAATATGGCAGCGGCGCAGAATCCGTTCTTGGTTCAACAAGATGTTAATTTACCTAAGCCTGCTGAGCCATTACCCACGCTTGAATTGTTATTCCACCCTGAAAAGCGTGAAACCTTTATTGACCGTGATGCGCTAGAGGCAATTGCTCGTCTTGTTGAATCTAAGCTAGCGGACTACAAGATCAAAGCAGACGTTGTCGACATTTTCCCAGGTCCAGTAATCACTCGATTCGAACTTGATCTGGCTCCAGGTGTGAAAGTAAGCCGTATTTCTGGTCTTTCTATGGACTTAGCGCGTTCACTCTCTGCATTGGCAGTACGTGTCGTAGAAGTGATTCCGGGTAAGCCTTATGTTGGCTTAGAACTGCCTAACATGAGCCGCCAAACGGTATTCTTCTCAGATGTGGTTGCTAGCCCTCAGTTCCAAGAAGCAAAATCGCCAACAACAGTGGTCCTAGGACAAGATATCGCAGGTGAAGCCGTTATTGCTGACCTATCGAAAATGCCTCACGTTCTGGTTGCGGGTACAACCGGTTCTGGTAAGTCGGTAGGTGTGAACGTAATGATTCTGAGTATGCTTTACAAAGCATCACCGGAAGATGTTCGATTCATCATGATCGACCCGAAAATGCTTGAGCTATCGGTTTATGAGGGTATTCCTCATCTATTGTCTGAAGTGGTAACCGACATGAAAGATGCGTCGAACGCCCTTCGTTGGTGTGTTGGCGAGATGGAACGACGTTATAAGCTGATGTCAGCATTAGGCGTTCGTAACATTAAAGGTTACAACGATAAGCTTAAGATGGCAGCGGAAGCGGGTCACCCAATTCACGATCCACTGTGGAAGCCGGGCGACAGCATGGACCCAGAAGCGCCATTGCTTGAGAAGCTGCCTTACATTGTGGTTATCGTTGATGAATTTGCCGACCTAATCATGGTGGTTGGTAAGAAGGTTGAAGAACTGATTGCACGTTTGGCACAAAAAGCACGTGCGGCGGGTGTTCACTTGATCCTAGCGACGCAACGTCCATCAGTGGATGTTATTACTGGTCTTATCAAAGCGAACATTCCAACCCGTGTTGCCTTTACGGTATCAACCAAAACGGATTCACGAACTATCCTTGATCAAGGTGGTGCGGAATCACTATTGGGTATGGGTGATATGCTTTACTTGCCTCCTGGTTCTAGCCATACAACTCGTGTTCACGGTGCCTTTGCATCTGATGACGATGTACACGCAGTCGTGAATAACTGGAAAGCGCGTGGTAAGCCAAACTATATTGATGAAATCACCAACGGCGAACAAACTCCAGAAACCTTGCTTCCGGGTGAGAAGATGGAAGGTGATGAAGAGGTCGATCCTCTGTTTGATCAGGTGGTAGAACACGTTGTTCATTCACGTCGTGGCTCAGTTTCAGGTGTACAGCGTCGATTCAAGATTGGCTACAACCGTGCTGCACGTATTGTCGAGCAACTTGAAGCTCAAGGTATCGTAAGTGCTCCAGGTCATAACGGTAACCGAGAAGTCTTAGCACCAGCGCCACCAAAAGATTAGTTCCGGTAGGAACTCATAACTATTCAGTCGGTCAAATCGAAAATATGACCGACTTATGTTCTAACAGGATTATTGATGAAAAAAGTATTCGCACTTTTATTTATGAGCTTCTCAGTGTTTGCTTCTCCGAAAGAAGAGTTGAGTAGCCGCTTGGCATTAAACGCAGGCTTCAGCGCTGACTTTAAACAAGTCGTGACCAGCCCTGATGGTGATGTTGTTATGGAAGGTGAGGGCACGGTAGAGATTGCACGCCCAAGCCTGTTCCGCTGGGAGACCACGTTCCCTGATGAAAACTTGTTGGTATCTGATGGCCAAAGCTTGTGGTACTACAGCCCGTTCATTGAGCAAGTGAGCATTTATTGGCAAGAGCAAGCGACATCACAGACACCTTTTGTCCTGCTTACACGTAACCAAGAAAGTGATTGGGATAATTATAATGTGGCGCAAACGGGTAACCAATTCACGCTAACGCCAACTGCTGTCGATTCTAATCAGGGTGACTTCCAGATTAATATCACCGAAAAGGGCATTGTTCAGGGCTTTAATGTGATTGAACAAGACGGTCAAAAAGGTGAGTTTACCTTTAGCAATGTTGATTTGGGTAAACCTGCAGCAGACCGCTTTACTTTTGTGGCACCGGAAGGTGTCGAGGTCGACGACCAAAGAAACTGATCTAAACAAGCAGATCGTTTGGTAGTACGTCGATAGGCATTAATGCCATCAACGAATCAAGAGATTGCAATTGAGTAATTACAGCTTAGATTTTGCGGGGGACGAAGATTTTCGTCCCCTTGCTGCTCGTATGAGACCGGAAACTGTCGAACAGTACATCGGTCAGCAGCATATATTAGGCCCAGGTAAACCACTTCGCAGAGCGTTGGAAGCGGGCCATATCCACTCGATGATTTTGTGGGGGCCTCCGGGCACCGGTAAAACGACGTTAGCCGAAGTTGCAGCAAACTATGCGAATGCTGAAGTGGAACGTGTATCGGCGGTAACCTCGGGCGTAAAAGACATTCGTATTGCAATTGAAAAAGCGCGCGAGAACAAGCAAGCAGGGCGCAGAACCATCCTGTTTGTGGACGAAGTCCATCGCTTTAACAAAAGTCAGCAAGATGCTTTTCTGCCTCATATCGAAGATGGCACCGTGACCTTTATTGGTGCGACGACAGAAAACCCATCTTTTGAACTGAACAACGCTTTGTTGTCACGTGCGCGTGTCTACAAACTGACGTCCCTGAACACAGATGATATTTCTCTTGTCATTCGCCAAGCGATTGAAGATAAGCAACGTGGGTTAGGTGATGTGCCTGTTGATTTTGCTGATAATGTTTTAGATCGCCTTGCAGAACTGGTTAACGGCGACGCGCGTATGTCGCTTAACTACCTTGAACTGCTGTATGACATGGCAGAAGACAACGATAAAGGCGAGAAAGCGATAACCTTGCAGTTGTTGGCTGAAGTGGCTGGTGAGAAAGTCGCTCGTTTCGATAACAAGGGTGATATTTGGTACGACCTAATCTCCGCGGTTCATAAGTCAATTCGTGGCTCAAACCCTGATGCGGCCTTGTACTGGTCAGCACGAATGATTGCTGCGGGTTGTGATCCTTTGTATATCGTTAGACGCTTGCTGGCGATTGCTTCTGAAGATATTGGCAACGCTGACCCTCGTGCCATGCAGGTTGCGATGTCGGCGTGGGATTGCTTCACTCGCATTGGCCCAGCCGAAGGGGAGCGTGCGATTGCGCAGGCGGTTGTTTATCTTGCATGTGCACCAAAGAGTAACGCCGTTTACACCGCTTGGAAGCAAGCGTTAACAGATGCTCACAATCTTCCTGAATATGAAGTGCCGCATCATTTGCGAAATGCACCGACAACTTTGATGAAGGACATGGGCTACGGGCAAGAATACCGTTATGCTCATGACGAACCAGGAGCCTACGCCGCTGGTGAAAAGTATCTGCCTCCTGAAATGGGAGAGAAGCAATACTATTTCCCAACAAAACGAGGCTTAGAGACCAAAATTGGCGAGAAGCTAGATTATCTGGCGGATTTGGACGCAAAAAGCCCACAAAAACGCTATGAAAAGTAGTCTTTTTTGGATATCGTTACCTAGTCATAAAATTTCAATTAAATCGTTATAAATTGGTCGAAATAACACCAGTTTTAGGGGTTTAGCAGTGATTCAGTAGCAAGCTACTGAATATTCAAATAACTAAAGCATAGGATTAGCAATGCTGGATTCTAAATTACTTCGAGCTGAGCTGGATGAAACAGCGGCAAAATTAGCACGTCGAGGCTTCACCCTTGATGTAGAGACAATTCGTGAACTTGAAGAAAAACGTAAGTCCCTTCAGATGAAAACTGAAGAGCTACAAGCGTTACGTAACTCTCGATCGAAGTCCATTGGTCAAGCGAAAGCAAAAGGCGACCATGAAGAAGCTGAGCGTATCCTTGCAGAAGTAGGCAACTTAGGCGCAGAACTAGACCAAGCTAAAGTAGCATTGGCTGATCTTCAATCTGAGCTAGAAACGATCACAATGTCTATTCCTAACCTACCTGATGCAGAAGTGCCAGATGGTAAAGATGAAGACGATAACGTAGAAGTTTCTCGTTGGGGTCAACCTAAGACTTACGACTTTGAAGTGAAAGATCACGTCGATCTTGGCGAAATGTCTGGCGGTCTTGATTTTGCTAGCGCAGTTAAAATCTCGGGTTCTCGTTTCATCGTGATGAAAGGCAAATTTGCACGTCTACACCGTGCTATTGCTCAGTTCATGCTGGACCTTCACACTGATGAGCACGGCTACACAGAAATGTACGTACCGTATCTAGTGAACCACGATAGCCTTTACGGTACTGGTCAACTTCCTAAGTTCGGCGAAGACTTGTTCCACACAAGCCCGCTAACTGAGCAAGTAAGTGACGTACCTCTTAAGACTCTATCGCTTATCCCTACTGCGGAAGTACCGGTAACGAACATGGTTCGTGACACGATCACTGATGAAGCTGAACTGCCACTTAAGATGACAGCTCACACGCCGTGTTTCCGTTCTGAAGCGGGTTCTTACGGTCGTGACACTCGTGGTCTTATCCGTATGCACCAATTCGACAAAGTTGAATTAGTACAAATCACTAAGCCAGAAGACTCAATGGCAGCGCTTGAAGAGCTAACTGGCCACGCTGAGAAAGTACTTCAACTTCTAGAGCTTCCTTACCGTAAAGTGATTCTATGTACAGGTGACATGGGCTTCGGTTCTGCGAAAACTTACGACTTAGAAGTATGGGTTCCAGCACAAGAGACTTACCGTGAGATTTCTTCTTGTTCAAACATGTGGGATTTCCAAGCGCGTCGTATGCAAGCTCGTTTCCGTCGTAAAGGCGAGAAAAAACCTGAACTTGTACACACACTAAACGGTTCTGGTCTTGCTGTTGGTCGTACTATGGTTGCTATCCTTGAGAACAACCAAGAAGCAGATGGCCGTATTGCTATCCCAGAAGTACTTCAACCATACATGGGCGGCGTAACGCACATCGGTTAATTAGATTGATTAAGCATTAGGTTACTTATAAAACCCAGCCAACAGGCTGGGTTTTTTATTGCCTATAGAATAGTGCAGTGGCGAGAAATAAATAATTTTTGTTACCTATGTGTAATAGTGTTTTATTGATTTTGATAATTATTACAATCCTTAAATGTGGCTATAATATGCTCTTACCGCGGTAGGTATAGATTTTCTCGTTCAAATACTGAGGAGGGCTTATGGCCGTAGGATGGGCTGGTGACGATAGTGTCAGCCAGCAAATACAAAATACCATTGATGATGAGATCTCTCGTGTAAGAGGAAACCTTCGAGGTGGTGAGGGTTTGCGTTATTGTGATGAGTGTGGTGATGAGATTCCGGAACAAAGACGACGCGCGATCAAAGGCGTTCGTTTGTGTATAGAATGTCAGTCAATATTAGAGCATGACGCACATCGACATTCATTGTTTAACCGTCGAGCAAGTAAAGATAGCCAATTACGTTAAACTGACGGTTACCTTCAAGCAGTTAAGGCCTTACTTTTATGTAAGGCCTTTTAGTTTAATTAAATGATTTATTAATGAAGATATATAGAAATAATCGTCGCTCTTGTTTAGAGCAATAAACGCCTTATTTAAAGCAATGAGTATTTTGTAATGCAGTGTCGATAGCAGCGACCAATTGCTCAATATGTTGTGGTTTGATAATAAACGGAGGCATCATATAAATTAGCTTACCAAACGGACGGATCCAAACGCCTTGCTCTACAAAGTGAGCTTGAATGGCTTCCATATCGACGGGTGTGTGAGTTTCAACGACGCCAATAGCGCCTAACCAACGCACGTCTTTAACCAGTTCATGCTCTCGCAACGGTGGTAACAACTCAGAAAAGAGCTGTTCAATCTGTTGAGTCTGATTTTTCCAATGGCCTTGCTCGATGATGGATAAACTTGCCGCACCGACTGCGCAAGCCAATGGGTTGCCCATAAAGGTTGGCCCATGCATAAAGCAGCCCGCTTCACCGCCACATACCGTGTCAGCAACTTCTTTACTCGCCAGCGTCGCTGACAATGTCATATAACCACCAGTTAAAGCCTTGCCTACGCATAAGATGTCCGGTTGAACATCGGCATGCTCACAAGCGAATAGTTTCCCTGTACGGCCAAACCCGGTCGCAATCTCATCCAAGATCAGCAATACGTTGAATTCATCACACAGTAAGCGAACTTGTTTTAGGAACTCAGGGTGGTAGATGCGCATGCCACCAGCCCCTTGAACGATTGGCTCTAAGATCACCGCTGCGACTTCTTGATGGTGTGCTGCCAGCTTTTCTTTAAAACTATCGATGTCACTTGAGTTCCACTCATCCCAAAAGCCTGTTTTTGGCGAATCAGCGAAAATATGTTCCGGCAAAAAGCCTTTGTAGAGGCTGTGCATCGAATTGTCAGGGTCGGTCACTGACATCGCCGCAAAGGTATCACCGTGGTAGCCATCTCTTAGTGTGAGGAACTTTGAACGAGGTTGTCCTTTAGCGTGCCAATATTGCAATGCCATCTTGAGGCTAACCTCTACGGCAACTGAACCTGAATCGGCCAAAAATACATGCTCAAGATTACTTGGCGCGAGATTCAAAAGCTTCTTACATAGATCGATAGCGGGCTGGTGGGTGATGCCACCAAACATAACGTGTGAAACCTTATCGATTTGACTATGAGCTGCAGCGTTTAGCTCTGGATGATTGTAGCCGTGGATGGTTGACCACCAAGATGACATGCCATCAATAATTCGTATTCCGCCTTCTAATTCTAAGTAAACACCGTCTGCATTGGTGACCGGGTAGCAGGTCAGAGGTGTTAACGTTGATGTGTAGGGATGCCAGATATGCTGGCGATCAAAGGCGAGATCCATAGTAACTTCCATTCTTGGTGTGATCAAAAAATAACCAGATGTAAACTTTTGATATTATCAATGTGTTGACAGTCTAAAGCTTGTCGGTAGACTAGCCAAGCATAAATGCAAACTCTAGACACAGAGTTGTAACATCAAAAAAATAAAAAAAGGATCGACACGTGGAAGTTCGTCATGACTGGACAGTTGCTGAAGTAACAGCGCTGCTTGAAAAACCGTTTATGGATTTAATGTTTGAAGCTCAAGTCGTTCATAGACAGTACCAAGAGCACAACCACGTGCAAGTGAGTACGCTTTTATCGATAAAGACAGGTGCTTGTCCTGAAGACTGTAAGTATTGTCCTCAAAGTGCTCACTACCGAACGGATGTCGACAAAGAACGCTTAATGGAAGTTGAGCGTGTTTTGGATGCGGCGCAAAAAGCCAAGAATGCGGGCTCAACTCGCTTCTGTATGGGCGCGGCATGGAAAAACCCGAAAGAGCGCGATATGCCTCACCTAACTGATATGATCAAAGGTGTGAAAGGCATGGGTCTAGAAACCTGTATGACATTGGGCATGTTAACGCCGGATCAAGCAGGCGAGCTAGCCGACGCAGGTTTGGACTACTACAACCATAACCTTGATACGTCTCCAGAATTTTACGGCAGCATTATTACCACTCGTACTTACCAAGATCGTTTAGACACGTTGTCTCACGTGCGTGATGCCGGAATGAAGATCTGTTCTGGTGGCATCATCGGTATGGGCGAAAGCACCAATGACCGAGCAGGTCTTCTTGTAGAGCTGGCGAACCTTCCAGTACACCCTGAAAGTGTGCCAATCAACATGCTCGTGAAAGTGAAAGGCACACCGATGGAAAACGTCGATGATGTTGAATCTTTTGACTTCATTAAGTTGATTGCGATTGCTCGTATCATGATGCCAATGTCAGCGGTTCGTCTATCTGCAGGTCGCGAGAATATGAATGAACAGATGCAGGCGATGTGCTTCATGGCTGGCGCGAACTCTATCTTCTACGGTTGTAAGCTACTGACTACGCCAAACCCAGATGAAGACACGGACATGCAGCTGTTTAAGAAGTTAGGCATCAACAGCCAACAAGTGGCTCAGAAGCCTGATGAAATTCAAGAAAACGAACTGTTAGATCAAGTAGTGGAGCGCCTTGCTGCTCGTCCAACGAAAGATGACATGTTCTACGATGCCACTGTTTAAATCCCGTATCAAAGATGCCCTTGTTCAACGCCGTGAGCAGGGGCTAACTCGTCAACTTAAAGTGCTCGAAAACAGTAATGGTCCTTTGCTTAATTGCGAAGGTTCTCGCTTTATTAATTTTTCGAGTAATGATTACCTAGGCTTGGCGAACGACCCTGAATTGGTGGAGGCGTGGCAAGCTGGGCTTTCCCTTTATGGTGCTGGCAGTGCGGCATCGCCATTGGTCACGGGTTTTAGTCCTGCTCATAGAAATTTAGAAGCTCAGCTGTGTGAATGGTTGGGCTTTGAACGTGCGATTCTCTTTAGTTCTGGTTTCAGTGCGAACCAAGCCTTGTTGTTTTCTCTGCTCGAAAAAGACGACTCTCTGCTGCAAGACAAGCTTAATCACGCCTCTTTGATGGAAGCAGGGATGCTTTCTCATGCAACCATGAAACGCTTTAAACACAACGACACGCAGCATCTAGAGTCTCTATTAAGCCGATCTCTACAATCCTTGGTCGTCACTGAGGGCGTATTCAGCATGGACGGCGATCAAGCGCCTCTCAGCCAGATATCTAACCTGACTCATCAATACGACAGTTGGTTGGCGGTTGATGATGCCCACGGTATCGGCGTATTAGGTGATAAAGGAGCTGGGAGTTGCAGTGCAGCACAAATCTCCCCCGATATTTTGGTGGTGACCTTTGGCAAAGCATTTGGCGTTTCTGGTGCTGCGATTCTTTGTTCGTCAGAAGTGGGTGATTACTTAACTCAGTTTGCTCGTCATCATGTGTACTCGACGGCGATGCCACCTTCACAAGCGGTGGCTTTATCTCATGCTTGTAAGATGACTCAAACTCAAGAGTGGCGCCGAGAAAAGCTGACTGAGTTAGGGTCTCTCTATGCAGAGCAGGTGAGCGGCTTGAAAGGCTTTGTGGATACTCAGACTCCGATTAAGCCATTTGTGATAGGTGAAGCACAAGCGGCATTATCAATAGCTGAAGAGTTAAAGCAAAACCAAGTTTGGGTGACCGCAATAAGGCCGCCAGCCATACCTGCTGGAACTGCTCGATTACGAATCACGTTAACAGCTAACCATAGCCCAAAACAGATTCTCCAGTTAACCAGGTCGTTGCATCAAGCCATTGAACGAAACATCGACTTAAGCACTGAACAGGGTATCCATCCAAGCTTTGAATCAAATAAAGAGGCTCAGTAAATGTCACAAGAAGCAGTAGTGCATAATTACGTTGGCCAAGATAAGAGTGCGATTGCCGAAGCCTTTGGTAAAGCGGCAACAACCTATGACAAACACGCTGAATTTCAACGCGATGTTGGCCACCGATTACTGGATAAATTACCCAGCGATCTGTCAGGCTTTAAGGTGCTGGATCTAGGTTGTGGTACTGGCTATTTCTCCGAGCAACTTGTAAAACGAGGCGCCGAAGTGGTTTGCGCTGATCTTTCTGTTGGAATGCTAGCAACAGCAGAGAAGCGGTGTGGTGCATCTGTATCTTTATATCAACAAGCCGATGCCGAACAATTGCCGTTTGAAGATGGGTGCTTTGACATCGTTTTCTCTAGCCTTGCGTTGCAATGGTGTGACGATTTGTCGTCGCCTTTGAGAGAGATGAAGCGTGTTACAGCGGCTGGTGGGCGTGTTATTTTCTCAACTTTGCTTGATGGGTCGCTGTTTGAACTGAAAAAGTCGTGGTCCAAAATTGACGCACATCAACACGTTAACCATTTTATTACAATCAATAAGGTAAAAATTGCGTTAGCGCAATCTAGCTGTACCGTTCATCAACTAGACTTGCCCACCATCACCGTTTGGTACGACACTGCGTTTGAACTGATGCGCGACCTTAAAGGTATCGGCGCTAATCACGTAAGTGGTCGCTCACAAGGTTTAACAAGTCGTCGCATGTTGCAGCTTGTTGATCGGGAATATCGAGAGTTTAAGAACCATCAAGGTTTCTTACCAGCAACATATCAAGTTTGTTTAGGGGTTATTCAATTATGATTGATGCATTATTCATTGCAGGTACGGATACCGAAGTGGGAAAAACTGTGGTTTCAAAAGCGATTCTTCAAGCTTTGGCCGCACAAGATTTATCAACAATTGGTTACAAGCCAGTTGCTGCAGGGAGTGAAAAATCCCCTGAAGGACTACGTAATAGTGATGCACTGCATCTTCAAGAAGCGGCGACGCAAGATATTGCTTACGAAGACGTCAATCCATACGCGTTGTTGCTACCATCATCGCCTCACATCGCTGCTAAGCATGATGGTGTTGTAATTGATGAGGCGGTATTATCAGCGAAGCTAAAAGAGCATAAGAAA
The DNA here is from genome assembly GCF_041474095.1 of Vibrio sp. 10N.222.54.A3. Taxonomy (NCBI): domain Bacteria; kingdom Pseudomonadati; phylum Pseudomonadota; class Gammaproteobacteria; order Vibrionales; family Vibrionaceae; genus Vibrio; species Vibrio sp. 10N.222.54.A3. The sequence goes on along the minus strand of NZ_JBFRTN010000113.1, from coordinate 7,986 downwards.
AACTCTGACATCGTGTTAGTTGAAGGTGCTGGTGGTTGGCGAGTCCCGGTTTCAGACGATGAATATCTTTCTAGCTGGGTTAAAAAAGAGCAACTGCCAGTGGTACTGACTGTGGGTATTAAACTTGGTTGTTTGAGTCACGCTCTATTAACGGCAGAAGCGATTCGTGCTGATGGCCTAAACCTAGTAGGTTGGGTCGCAAACCGTATCAATCCAGGTACTGAGCACTACGCAGATATTATTGCGATGCTTGAAGATAAGTTAGGTGCACCTAAGTTAGGTGAAATCCCTTACGTCCCAAAAGCGAAGTCTAAAAACATTGGTAAGTACATTGATGTGCAGCCTTTGCTTGCGCTTTAATTACCACGTTATGTACTAAATAAGAAAAGGGCTGCGATTGCAGCCCTTTTGCTATTTTAAGCCTTTAGACCTTGAGTTGATAAACAACCGGTCTTTTAATAAACAAGCTTAGAACTAATGTTCTTTAGTCAGTCCCATTAAAGCTTGCTGAGTTTCTGTGATTTTTGTCTGTGCCGTTTGCGGTGTTAGGATTCCAACCTGCTTTTTCGCTTCTTCTTCAGTAATCCCTAGGTGACAGCACAGTAAATCGATAGCCATTTGAGTGTTAGTACCTTCAACCATGATCCTTTCCTTTTTGTACATGGACTAGCCAATAAATCATCTGAAGTCACTGTAAACGGATTGTTATATCGACACCATACGACTTAGGTCTAATAGAGTGGATTTAATTCGGATATGGTCTCGTAATCAAATGTTGCAATTTAATGCTTAACCTTGTTTTCTTAATCTAAGACTATATGTATAAGTAAGTATAAGTCTTCAAGGTTGGAATCTATTGCTGTCTGCCTTGTCTATAACAATAAGTTTTATAAAAACAGCTTTCATGCGGAGATAAGTAATGAAGCGAGTAATGTTGTTCCTTGCAACTAACCTAGCGGTTGTATTGGTACTAAGTGTTGTTCTTAATGTTGTATACGCAGTTACAGGTATGCAACCCGGTAGCCTCTCAGGTTTATTGGTGATGGCTGCGGTATTTGGTTTTGGCGGCTCATTCATTTCATTAATGATGTCGAAGAAAATGGCGCTACGCTCGGTAGGCGGCATGGTCATTGAAAGCCCACGTAACGAAACAGAACATTGGTTGATGGAGACGGTAAGCCGTCAATCTCAACAAGTTGGTATTGGTATGCCAACAGTGGCGATCTACGACTCGCCAGACATCAACGCATTCGCGACAGGTGCTAAGCGTGACGATTCATTGGTAGCAGTATCAACAGGCCTGCTGCACAACATGACGCGTGATGAAGCTGAAGCAGTATTAGCGCATGAAGTGAGCCACATCGCGAACGGTGATATGGTGACCATGACGTTAATGCAAGGTGTAGTGAACACGTTCGTTATCTTCCTATCTCGTTTCATCGCCAACATTGTTGCGTCGAATGACAACGAAGAAGAGGGTGGCAGCAACATGATGGTGTACTTCGGTGTGTCTATGGTGTTGGAATTGGTATTTGGTTTCTTAGCAAGCTTCATTACGATGTGGTACAGCCGTCATCGTGAATTCCATGCCGATGCAGGTGCAGCGAACCTAGTAGGTAAAGAGAAGATGATTGCAGCGCTAGAGCGCCTAAAGGTGAGCCATGAGCCACAACTAGAAGGTTCTATGATGGCATTTGGTATCAACGGTAAGAAGTCTCTAACAGAGCTTCTAATGAGCCACCCGCCGCTAGACAAGCGTATTGCTTCTCTACGTAACATGTAATCGCTACGTATTCTTCAGTCGCTAATCGATAAGATACATTTGAAAGGCTTCCTTCGGGAGGTCTTTTTTGATCTTGGCATCTAAGACAGTAAGTATTCGAGGAATAGGTGTCTGGCGATAGAGGGTTACTGGTGATGAAGCATTACGATATTGATTGGTTGATATCGCACGGATTGAGATGAGTAGGGTAATGATACTGGGTTGCTTTGTATTATTTTGCTGACGTCTCTTGTGCTCAATACACTTTGTTCCGCTCAACAAAAAGGCTTCCACATGGGAAGCCTTAGTCTATTCTGTGATTCGAAATTCGAATATTACAGCTTGTCAGTTAGCTCGATTGCTTGACCGATGTAGTTTGCTGGAGTCATCTCTTTCAGGCGAACTTTCTCGTCTTCAGGGATCTCAAGACCATCGATGAATGCACGCATGCCTTCGCCATCTACACGTTTACCACGAGTTAGCTCTTTTAGCTTCTCGTATGGTTTTTCGATGCCGTAACGACGCATTACTGTTTGTACTGGTTCAGCCAATACTTCCCAGTTCTTGTCTAGTTCAGCAAGTAGCGCAGCGCGGTTAACTTCAAGCTTGCTAATACCTTTCAGAGTCGAAGTGTATGCAATGATTGCGTAGCCAACACCCACACCTAGGTTACGAAGAACCGTAGAGTCAGTAAGGTCACGCTGCCAGCGAGAAACTGGAAGTTTTTGTGCAAGGTGGCTGAATACTGCGTTCGCTAGACCAAGGTTGCCTTCAGAGTTTTCGAAGTCAATTGGGTTAACTTTATGCGGCATTGTCGAAGAACCGATTTCGCCAGCAATAGTCTTCTGCTTGAAGTGACCAAGAGCGATGTAGCCCCAAACGTCACGGTCGAAGTCTAGAAGAATTGTATTGAAACGAGCAACAGCGTCGAATAGCTCAGCGATGTAATCGTGAGGTTCGATTTGAGTTGTGTACGGGTTCCAAGTTACGCCAAGAGATTCAGTGATGAACTCTTCGCTGAATTGGTGCCATTCAACTTCAGGGTATGCAGAAAGGTGAGCGTTGTAGTTACCTACAGCGCCGTTGATTTTCGCTAGGATCTCAACGCTTTCGATTTGCTTGAATTGACGTTCCATACGGTACGCAACGTTCGCCATCTCTTTACCCATAGTCGAAGGAGAAGCTGGCTGACCGTGTGTACGAGAAAGAAGAGGAATATCACGGTACTCGTTCGCAAGTGCTTTGATAGCATCGATTACGTTACGAATTTCTGGAAGAATCACTGTGTCACGAGCTTCTTTAAGCATAAGCGCGTGAGAGGTGTTGTTGATGTCTTCAGAAGTACATGCAAAGTGAATGAATTCGTTAACTGCGTGAAGCTCAGGAACGCCCGCAACTTTCTCTTTCAAGAAGTACTCAACCGCTTTAACGTCGTGGTTAGTCGTGCGCTCGATCTCTTTGATACGTAGAGCATCTTCTTCGCTGAAGTTAGCGGCTAGTTCATCAAGAAACTGGTTAGCTTCTGCACTGAACGCTGGTACTTCTTTGATTGCATCAGTTGCTGCAAGCTTTTGTAACCAACGAATTTCAACGATAGAGCGGTACTTTAGTAGTCCAAACTCACTAAAGATGCTGCGTAATGCAATAGTCTTACTTCCGTAACGGCCGTCTACTGGTGAAACAGCAGTCAATGCTGACAGTTCCATGGTGTTCTCCTGAATTGAGTTTTCTAAATTTTGAGAGGTTTATACCAGTAACAATCTCAATTGTCACGCACATTGCGCAATCGTTTGCGTGAGAGTTGTGTTGATACAAAAAACAAGCTCGCGACGAGGCGCGAGCTAATAAACTACATTCGAGCTAGTAGGATTTGAGCCTGCTCGATCATCTTCTTACGACCGAAGATAAGGTGGCGACGTTTACCGCCAACTTGACGCCATAACACAGCGCTTCGAATCCCTGATAGAAGCAGTGCGCGAACCTTATGTTGGCTCGATGTCTGCTGAAGTACAGACGGAGTACCAGAAACCTGAATGCGAGGGCCGATAGGGCTGACGACATCAAGGTAGATACTTGCAAGGTTGCTGATCATTTGCTCGTCAAACAGATCAAAGTGTTCAGTTTGGCGCTCTGCAGTTTGAATGCGGTCACCAAGCTGAGACATAGAGTCGTTGCGAGAAGACAGCTTACGCTCAAGCGCCATCAAGCTGATGATGTAACGCGTGATATCGCTACCTGCTGGAGTACTATCGATACCTTTTACTAAGCACTCAAGGCCAAGCTTTAGGTTCGCTTCACGTCCAAATACGCCCACGGTATTCGATGGGTTGGTATTTAAAATGGCACTGAGTGAAGCTTCAAAGGCATCTTTATCACAATGGCCGTCTTTCGCTACTTGTTGAACCAAAGCCACAGCTTGGCAAATTCCGGCGAAAGCAATAGTACGGTCATAAAGTGTATTAGCCACGTAGTAACTCCTAGTTGTCTTCTATCGTTTGTCGTTTGATTGATTAGATGCGCTTTTCGATGATACCACCACCAAGACATACTTCGCCTTGGTAGAACACTGCAGATTGACCTGGGGTCACTGCGATTTGTGGCTCATCAAAAATAACCTTAATGTTCTCATCATCAATTGGGATGATTGTACAAGGAATATCTGTTTGACGGTAACGTGTTTTTACCGTGCATGTCATAACTTCAGTAATTGGTGTGCGATTTACCCAATGAAGTTGAGATGCGATCAAGCCTTCTGATTTCAGAAGAGGGTGGTCTTTACCTTGTACTGCGATAAGTACATTACGCTTAAGGTCTTTTTCACCAACAAACCATGGTTCTTCGTTACCGCCACCACCTTTAGTGCCGCCAATATGAAGGCCTTTACGCTGACCTAGCGTGTGGTACATCAAACCTTGGTGTTGACCAATCACTTGGCCTTCAGGTGTTTCGATGTTACCCGGTTGTGCTGGTAGGTATTTGCCTAGGAACTCAGTGAACTTGCGCTCACCGATAAAGCAGATGCCTGTTGAATCTTTCTTCTTAGCTGTGATCAAGTCTTGCTCTTCAGCAATACGTCGCACTTCTGGCTTCTCTAATTCACCGACAGGGAATAGGCTGCGTGCCACTTGATCTGAGCTTAGCGTGTATAGGAAATAACTTTGGTCTTTGTTGCTGTCTAGACCGCGTAGCATTTCTGGTTTTACGCCAGCATCAAGCTCTTCTTGAGTTGGGAAAGTACGACGAACGTAGTGACCCATCGCAATGTAGTCTGCGTCTAGCACTTCATCCGCAAACTCTAAGAATGCTTTAAATTTGATTTCTTTGTTACAAAGAATATCTGGGTTAGGTGTACGACCTGCTTTGTACTCTTCAAGGAAGTATTCGAATACGTTGTCCCAGTATTCTGCAGCAAAGTTGATAGTGTGAAGGTGGATACCTAGTTTGTCACATACCGCTTGAGCATCAGCAAGATCTTCAGCTGCCGTGCAGTATTCTTCGTTATCGTCTTCTTCCCAGTTTTTCATGAAAAGGCCTTCTACCTGATAGCCTTGTTGCTGAAGAAGATACGCCGATACTGACGAATCTACACCGCCGGACATACCGACAATTACTTTCTTTTCGCTGTTTCCAGAGCTGATATCTGACATGTCTAAACACCGTTACTATTACTTGGTCGCAGATTCTAACAGAAAGAGAAACGCCGTGACAGATCCGAGACCGGAATCACAGTTTCATTTGCACAAATAGTGCGCTGACTTTGTTAGAGAATCGCATGAGAGCGAGGTGAGTCGCTAGGATGTCAGAAGTATATGTGGCATAGTCGCTCGAAATCCAAGACCTGAGATAAAAAAATGTCTGAACAAAATGAATTTATGCAAGAAGAAGAGCTGATTGAGATCATCGAGAACCAGCTTGAAGATGGCGAACCAGTGAAAGTGAAAGAGACGTTGATGCGTTTAATGATGACAGGCACTCCACGTGAAGAAGCAATTGCGGCTATGGCATGTGCACTGGCAATTGAAGTATTTGACGTTATGAAAAACGGCGCGGAGTTTAATCAAAAACGTTACGCGGAGCATTTGGGCATGCTGCCTGATTTAAGCTTTATGGAAGGCGAATAAAAAAAACCTTCAGCAAACGTTTGCTATAGTTTGAAAGATTGCCGCGTTAAATATAGCGCGGTAGAATCCGCCACCTATTTCCCCTTGACTTAGACTAGCCTTATGAAATTCCCTGGACAACGTAAATCAAAGCACTACTTTCCGGTTCACGCTCGTGATCCTCTAGTGAGCCAAGCTCAAAGCAGTAAAAGAATGTCACGCACTCATATTATCGGTATTGACCAAACATTGGTGGATATTGAAGCAAAGGTGAGTTCTGAACTTATTGAGAAGTATGGTTTGAGCAAGGGACATTCACTGGTTATTGGCGACGCAGCCGCTGAATCTTTGTATCAAGAATTAAAAGAGCAGTGCCTGATTACCAATGAATACGCTGGTGGCACAATTGGTAACACATTACACAACTATTCAGTGCTAGCGGATGACCGTTCTACACTGTTAGGTGTAATGAGCCAAGATATTAAGATTGGTAGTTACGGTTATCGCTATTTATGTAATACATCAAGCAGAATGGATCTGAACCATTTACAAGGGGTAGATGGCGCAATTGGTCGCTGCTTTGCATTAATTACAGAAGACGGTGAACGTACTTTCGCAATTAGCGAAGGACAAATGAACCAATTAAAACCAGAAAGCATTCCTGAAAAAATCTTCAAAAGTGCTTCTGCTTTAGTTTTAACGGCTTATTTAGTTCGCTGTAAGCCAGGCGACCCGATGCCTGAAGCAACAATGAAAGCGATCGAATACGCGAAGAAATACGATGTGCCAGTCGTTCTTACACTAGGTACTAAGTTCGTTATTCAAGATGATCCAGAATTCTGGAAAGATTTCCTTGAGCAACACGTAACGGTTGTTGCAATGAATGAAGACGAAGCTGAAGCGTTAACGGGTGAAAGCGATCCACTGGCTGCATCAGATAAAGCGCTAGACTGGGTAGACCTTGTTCTATGTACTGCGGGACCTGTTGGCCTATTTATGGCTGGTTATACAGAAGATGCAGCTAAGCGTGAAACGTCACTGCCTTTACTTCCAGGTTCAATTGCGGAATTCAACCGTTTTGAATTTAGCCGTCCTGCGCATAAAGATTTATGTGAAAACCCAACTAAAGTGTATTCGCACATTGCGCCATACATGGGTGGACCAGAAAAGATCAAAAATACCAATGGTGCAGGTGATGCTGCGTTATCAGCTTTATTACATGATATGGCTGCTAATAAGTACCACAAAGAAAACGTGCCAAACTCAAGTAAACACCAACATTCATTCTTGACGTACTCTTCGTTCTCACAAGTTTGTAAATATTCTAACCGTGCTAGCTATGAAGTGTTGGTTCAACACTCTCCACGTTTATCTCGTGGCCTTCCTGAAAGAGAAGATAGCCTAGAAGAAGCGTACTGGGAAAGATAAGTTACTTTCTTTAATCAGTAGTACTATCAGTATCAGTTGGTTTCTAATACTGATAGTACAAATATAAAAAAGGCTCCGAAAGGAGCCTTTTTTGTTTCTGAATATATTGAAGTCGTAAATAATACTTTGGTCGACTTAAATATTAATTCTATCGCTTAGCGTGTAATTGATTACTCACTAAGTAAACTAAATGTTTAGATAGCAAACTCTTCTAGAGATTTACCAGCATCTAGCTGTTCTTGGATAGCTGAAGGCGTACGGCCTTGACCTGTCCAAGTCTTCTCGTCGCCGTTTGCGTCTACGTATTTGTATTTCGCTGGGCGAGGAGCGCGTTTAGCTTTTGTTGTTTTAGATTTTGCTTCACCAGAAAGTGCAGCAATAAGATCGGCAACATCAATTCCGTCTTTTGCAATTTGTTCAGCAATAGCAGAAAGCTTAGCTTCTTGCTCTGCTTTAGCAGCACGCTCTTCAGCTTCAGACTCTTGACGCTCTTGTACAACAATAGTCAGCTTGTCTAGCGCTTCTTCAAGTTGCTCAAGAGTTAATTCACGTGAGAACGCACGAAGGCTGCGGATATTTAATAGAGTTTTTGTTAATTCAGACATGATATTTTCCATCAAGGTAAACTAAATAATCTTCCTAATAATAAACAGAGCCTAGGAATAAAACAAATAGTATTTCTTCTATTACATATTT